>CAISVC010000353.1 GCA_903888815.1 uncultured Fibrobacterota bacterium | reverse complement strand
GTTCCGGCTGATATACGACCAAACGCTCCGGGAAAAAGAAACTTCCTATCAGCTTTTTGGGCGGGGGACAGGAAGGAACATTATATTAGGCAATCTTGCTAACCCAGCCGCTATCGCGAAAGACGTCACTGATTGAAAAAGTAAAATAGCAACAATTGAATAGCTCGAAATGAACGAAAGAATAAAGAATAGTGTATATTTTAAATTGTAAAAAAGAGTTTTCGAAATAGTCACTCGTATAACGTCAAGTTTCATGGGGAGGGAATTTATGAATTGGTGTTGGGGAAAACGGTTAAATGCATGCGCGGCTGTCGTTGCAATGGCTTTTATTTGTCAAACCTGCGGTCCTGATGCTACAGGACCTTCATCTTCTAACGAAAAAGGGCTGAAGTTCACGCTCCTTGATGCGGATTCCTCAGCGATTCCTTTGGATTCAACACATTCTTTTCGCGTACTTGTGAAGAATAATGGACCCGATGCGGCTACCGTGACGGTATTAAAGAGTGCTATCACTACTCTTGATAGTTCGTGGACGGCGAGTTTGTGCGTTGGAGGATTATGCAGGCCTCCATTTATAGATTCTTTGGATATCGATCCCGCGATTCCGGTGGGTAGCGCAGATACCTGTACTCTTGATGTAACCGGTATCAGTGCTTCACCAGGGACAGCAGTCAAGGTGAACCTTAAAATTTATAACAAAGCCGATCCTACACAGAACTACGAGCATATTTTTACTGCTTCTTTTTAAACGAAAATAATTTTTCGCCGATGCCGGGGGTCATCGTGGCGAAAACAGGGAGTTTATATCATGAACCGTTGTTTTCTGCGCCTTGCTCTTGCCGCATGCGTTTTTCTTGCCTGCACCACAGACATCGGCATCAAACCCGCCACCAATGCAGGCCGGGGAAACATCGTCGTATGGGAAAAAAACAGTTTGTCGGCGCAGATATTCCTCGATTACCGTCTGACAAACTATAAAACGCCTGCCACCATTCCTGATGTCCCGGCCGGAGAGCACACCGTACAGATTTTCAGCGCGAGCTACCAATCCATCCCTGCCTCTATAACCATAGAGGTGGTGGAGAAAACGAACACCGAAGTGGAGTTCGAGCTTCAGAAATCCTCGAGCGGGAATATCGACGTCCACACCGATCCGGACGGGGCAATGGTTTCGATCAATGACGTGGAGTACGGCACGAGCCCGCTCTCGGTAACAGGGATTTCTTCCGGGACCTATACGATCGGCGCGCAGCTCGGGAACTATCGTTCCGATACCGTCGTCACTGTTTCGGCCATGGTAAGTCCCAATGTACAGTTGAAACTGGTCCCCACCAGGTCCATCACCATCGAGTACTTCTCGAATACAAGCTGCGGCGGGTGCCCGGCGGCCGGCACCGCAATTGACGATCTTATGGAGCAACTGCCGCAGTATAAGGACCTGCTCTACAAAATTTCCTACCACGCGAGGTTCCCTTCTATCAACGATCCATTCTATCTTGCGGCAAAGGACGATCAGACATCGCGAATAAATCTGTATGGCGTGGAAACAGACCCGGATGGTTTGCCGCTTATTTATATGAATGGCGTAAAGATCAAGTGGCCGTTGAATGGACAGGCCTTCATCACCGAGGCGAAGCAGAAAATCGAGACGATTCTGGCAACGCCATCGACTGCCGAGCTTTCATTCAGTAATATCAAGCGGGATTCACTCCAGGCTTCGGGGACGCTCGCCGTGACGAACCGTAACGCCGACGTGCTGCTCCATGTCGCCCTTATTGAGGATTTTGTCGGGTATTCTCTTCCTCCGGGCACGAACGGCCAGCGGTTTTTCCATGCCATCTTCAGGGGTTTTTCTCCTGATGCGAACGGACTGGAAATTGTAGAAGCTCAAAAAACGGTCTCTTTTTCTTTTGATATTTCGAACTATACACAGAGCGATCTCTCGGTTGTCGCGTTCCTCCAGGACAAAACGACGAAGGAGATCGTCCAGTCACTCAAGGTTTCCCTTCAGTAAAAGGAGCGGCTCTATGCGTTTTCCACACTGGTGTACCGGCGCGTTTCTGATGTTAGCTTTCACCGCCTCACTCGTTGCCGAAGAGGGAAAAACGGCCAAGGCCCCGGATTTCTCCCTTAAGACGATGAAGGGTGAAAATTTCATTCTTCAGGAGAACCTCGGCAAAGGACCTATCGTCATTAATTTCTGGGCGACGTGGTGCGGACCGTGCCTTCTGGAAATGAAAAACATGAAAAAACTTTACGAAAAATATTCGCCGAAGGGCGTGCAGATGGTTTCGATCTCCATCGACGACAATAAAACGCAGCAGCAGGTTCCCGGCGTCGTCCAATCGTTTAAATTCCCGTACACCATCCTTCTCGACGGCAACAAGGACGTCTACCGCGCATTCAAGGTCCCGAATGTTCCTCAACTCTTTGTCCTGGACGAGAATGGCGCCATCGTTTACAATCACCAGGGATACCAGAAGGGTGACGAGAAGAAGACCGAAGCGGTCCTCGTTAAACTCCTCGCCGATAAGAAACAACCATGAGGGAAAAACCGATTACTCGCCGTTTAAATAAATTTTCGGGGAGCAGCGGCCGTTTCGGCGCCCGGTCGGCGCTGGCCGGTTGTTTCGTGGCGCTGGGCGCTCTCCTGTCCTGCTGTTTTGCCGAAGAAGAGGGTATCCGTGTTTCCGCGGACAACCAGCTTTATTATGCCCATGATATGCATCCCGAAGACTCCGCCTTCAGCAATCTGTTCGAGGATTGGGCGACCGTGACGCTCGGCTATGGCAATTTTGAGGCGAACATGACCTACGAGGCCCATCTTCCCCCACCGAGCTGGTCGAAAGACACGGCGGGGCAGGGGATTTACGAACGATGGTTTTCTTACAAAAGGGAAAACCTTAAGGTGACGGTCGGCAATTTTTACGCGCTGCTCGGCAAGGGCATCACGCTGCGATCGTTCAACAACCGCGAGATGCGCTACAACTCAAATATCGACGGCGTGCAGTTCCAATGGTCGAACAATTTTGTCGATTTCACCGCACTCGGCGGAAGGCCGCGTGATTTTTCCGGTTTGCGTCTCTATCCGCTGCAGGGGGGCGAGGTCCGCGTATCACCGGTGAAATGGGGCTTTCTGGGCGCCACCTATGTCCAGTCCCGCATTCCCTCGACCGGCGAAGAGAGCCGCTGGGCGTCGGGCTATTTACAATTACAAAAAGATTTCGGGAGTATATACACCGAAGTGGCATCCCGGGATTTCGGAAAGGACAACGGAGGAACATCGGCGGACAACCTTTTCGGCGGCACGGGTACCGCGTTTTATTCCACGGCAAACCTTTTTTTCTGGAAAATATCCGCGCTTTTTGAGGTCGCCTATTATAACTCCTTCGATATGGGCCAGGCCATTAATACGCCGCCGTCGTCGATTTTAGAGCATTCAACCGCGCTCATGACCCGCGTAGAACCAGAGATTGACGACAATAATTATAACGCGCTGCACACCGAGATTATCTATGCGGTAAATGACGACGACCATGTCTCACTCAGTTTCAGCAGGACCAGGGCGACAAACGAGGAGGAAAGCGGCGGTGTTAGTTCGATGTTAAAATGTTTTAACGTTCCCGGCTATTCCGCGGATTACAGCGATATTTTTCTTAAAAGCGATTTCGTGTATCCCTCATCCATTGATTGGACCCTGGGAAGCGGGTATCAGCAGACGGTGGCGGAGAAATATCTGAATTTTGTCCTCGGCAATGACTGGGGGGTTGCGGAAAATTATTCAATTCAGGGAGAATTCGAACATCAGTGGACGGAAATCGTCCTGACCGAACGAAAATACTACAGCCAATTGTACAGCATTACGCTGGCCCGCGCCTCAGCGCCCCGCATTTCGCTCGCTCTTATCGGTGAAATTGTCGTCGATCCTGTTTCAAAAACGAAGAATGAGATCGAAAAATGGCTCGGCACCCAGGTCAACTGGACCTTCCTCGAAAACAACGAGCTCACCGTTTTTGTCGGGAAACGGAAAAAAGGCAAGATCTGCGCCGGGGGCGTTTGCGTTAACAAACCGGAATTCTCCGGTGTGGAAGTCATGTTTACCTCGAAACTGTAACCGACCTTTCAGGCATAATTTGACAAAAATGCGCCGAAATGGGTATTTTCTTAAATTCTGAAAAATATGAAATGATTGCGGTTACAAAGGTACAACTTTGTTAAAAACCTTTTTCGGAAACCGAACGGCATGCAAGCTTTTGAGCTGCTCCTGGCTCCTGTGTACCATAGTGTTCGGCCAGGACGAAACACCCTCTTTGGCGATAACGCCAATCCTTTCGCAAAAGGTTTATCTCCCCGGCGATACCGTTATCCTCGGGCTTAAAGCAGCTATTCCGGCAAAGTACCATTTGTACGGTAATCCGTTAGGGCCGGGAATCGGAAAACCGCTTTTCATCTCCATCAGCGGAGGGGAGGGCGTCCGCTGGCTTGATATCGCGAAAATAAAAGCTAAAAAATATGCTCCTCCCATCGGAGAGTGGGTATGGGCGTACGAGAAAGAGGCCTTTTTCTTTATAAAAGGAATTGCGGAGCGGACCGGAGAGAATAACGTACGAGTTGATTTCGATGCCCTCATCTGCCATACATCCTGTTTTCCCATCAATCAAGAGCTGCAATTCGTTATTCGGATAGACTCCCTGGCTGCACCAGAACGGCAATTCGCAGCTCATCCGGCGATAGTGTCGAACTATGCTGCATGCACGGAAACAATGCCGCTAAGACGCACTCTGCAGCAGGACACAGCAACGCAAGGATCAACAGCTCTATCAAGTCTGGTAATTCCATCCTTGACGACCGCTCAAAAAAATCCGGCATGGAATTATTCTCCAACGGAATCGGCATCGAAACTTAATCTGCTTTTAGCAGTTTTTCTAGGTTTTCTTGCCGGGATTATTCTCAATGCCATGCCGTGCGTATTGCCGGTGCTTGGCGTTAAAATCCTCTCTTTCGCGCAGGGACAGGTAGGGGAAAAAGGTAAAGCGCTGGTCCGCAGCCTCGCCTATGCAACTGGCATCCTTTCCGTCTTCATGCTGCTGGCAGGTCTGGCAGTTTTTGCTGATTTCTCTTGGGGCAAGCATTTCCAGGATCCCCGGGCGCTTATCGCGATCATTGCGATCATCGTCGTGTTCGCTCTCGGTATGTTCGACGTGTATCTGATTACCGTGCCTGGTTCAATCGCGAACCTGGAACAGAAAACCGGTCCAGCCTTACGATCTGATTTTTTCAAAGGCGTATTTGCGACGATTTTGGCCACACCCTGCAGCGGGCCATTTCTTGGCGCAGTGCTTGCCTGGTCCATGACCCAGTCACCGCTGGTCGTTTTTGTCGTTTACGGATCCATAGGGGCTGGCATGGCGTTTCCGTATGTGCTTATCTCCTCAAGCAGGCGACTCGCACGATTCGTCCCCAAGCCTGGAAGGTGGATGGAGGATTTCAAGAAATTGATGGGATTTCTTCTCCTGGGATTCGCCGTGTATCTGCTGTTCGGCTTGCCTCATGAGCTGGTTGTGCCGACGGTGCTGTTCTGTGTCATAACGGGGCTGGCAATCGGAATTTTCGGTCGTTTTGCGCCTTACGGTTCGTCGCTGCCCCGAAAGATTGCCGTGTCCCTGCTGGCGGTCGTGGTCATCGGTTCCGGCTGCTACACCGCCTTTTTTGTCGCTCTTCCGGTTTTTTCCCTGAATGCGACCGACACTGTCGAAACAGGGGGCAGCGTGTGGAAACCTTTTTCCGCCGATTCCCTGCTTGCCGCCCATGCGGCAGGACGGCACGCTGTGGTCGATTTTACCGCCAATTGGTGCATGAACTGTAAATATAACGAGGTTATGGTGCTGGACAGAAAAGATGTCATGGATCTTATAAAAAAGAAGAACATCCTTGCGCTCAAGGCGGACATGACCATGCCTGATCCGGTGCAGGACTCGCTGTTGCGCCACCTGGGCTCTCAGAGCATACCTTTTCTTGCCGTATTCCCGGGCAACCGGCCGAACGAACCTATCGTGATGAGGGATGTTCTTACGAAAGGCAAATTTGTAAAGGTGTTATCGGAATTGCAGTAAAAATCTACGTTGATATTCCGCGGATCGATTCAATCCCAACCGTTCAACCATTGCGTCGTCGTGCGAAAGGCCGGCTCCAGAGGTGGTGAGATTACCCGCCGGTAACATATCCGTTCGCTCCGGTGCAGGCATTAAATCAAACTAATCCCGTTCGTTTCAATCGTGAATACCTTCGATGACTACTCGCTTTTTGAACGTCCGCCCATTTCCCGAACGCACCAGATACACCCCCATCGCCCGACCCTTGAGCGAAATTGACGAAACGCTCACGCGTCTGCCTTTAATGTCGAAAACCTCGATGAGCGAATTCTTACCTGAAGTTCCTGCGGCCGCCGGCTGCGGCACCTTTATCCCGGTGACGTTGGCGGTTCTGCATACCTGTTTTCCTGCAGGCACCACCATGCTGAAACCGTCGGTAAAAGTTACGACCTTATCACTTGCATCAGGGTTGTAGGCACAGTGGGTGCACCTCATGTTTTTGCGGAACACTGCAAACGAGGGTACCGAGCCCACGACCGGCGTATCGAGCCTTCCCACCGCATTCAGGGACGTCAACTCGTGGTAGCATGCGGCACGCGTATTGCCCCCCTCAATAGCTGTTGCCCCGCTGTATCTTCCTAGTGCGGTAGCACCGTCGGAATAAGCAAGGAATTCATAGAACAGATCAGGCCACTGCCCCGAATACCCTTCATTGTAATTCAAGGGGATGTAATCCGGGCATCTGCCGTAGTAGAGATGCCCCGCCGTGTTGGGCAGGAAGTTTATGCCGTGAATGGCGCCCGTATTGCCGGAGAACCAGGTGCCGTATGCCCCTCCGTTGCTCCATACCATGCCGACGCAGGTATGATCGTAGCCCGTGGCGGGGAAGATCACATTATCGACATCCCACCAGTATTGTTCTATGGCTCTCGCCTCATTGACATACATAAATATACCGAGATCCCTGATCGTTTTGTTCCCGGTCATAATGCCCCACAGAATCACCGCCCCGTTGAAATTCATGGACTCCGACGAAGATTCCTGATTGTTGCCGCGGGCAAATCCCATGCCATCGGCCCATCCATGGCCTTCGTACGGCTCGAAATAAGCGAAACGGCCGAACAGCGGGTCGCTGTCGTTCCAGGTGTTGATGTCCCTGATGAGCATCTCCACCATGCCGCCCCAGTTTGCCGGTGACGCCCATGGTTTATCCCACTGCGCGACGATCGCTGCTGCCTTGACAAAATAGCCGTAATGGAAATGGTGGTCGCTAAGCCGCGTGTCCGAACCATAGGCTGCCGGATACCCTATCAGCCGGTTCCAGGGTTGATGATAATAAAACTGCGGGTTTCCATCGCCGGTAAACCAATTCTGCAGACTTGATTTCAGCATGTTCAGTATCTGGTCGCGCTTCGTGGTGTTGCCGACCATGTCCGCAATCTGTACGAGCTGGCTGTACTTCCCGAAATCTTTGTTATAGGTGTTGCCGCCAATGTTGCCGGGAACCCCTTCGTTCTGAACAAGGGTCGTCAGGGTGGCAAGATCGAAACCGGTGTCTGGCATGGAAAGAAGAATGCCGTTGAATTTCATGACCGTGGAAAACGACTGGCCGGTCGTTACTTTCATGACACCGCGCGCGCTCCCGTAGACATACGACGTTGAGGGCGCCGGCGCGCTCAGCCATTGATGGCGCAGGAGGGCGAAGACAGTGCCGTTTTCAGTGCCTTCCTTGACATCCGTCACAACCGAGTAGGTGGTGGTCAGCGCGGCAGCAGGCTCGTTATACACCCACGACACTCGAGCGTCTCTGACGAATGAGTATGCGTATTGCTTGAAAAAGTTCAGCGTATTCTGAGTGTTGTCGGGAAGCACGGCAACAGAGAGATAGTCCTTGCCGGAGAGCGTTGATGTCATTGGGCCGGTGCCGGTCCATGCTGAGCCGGACGGCGCAAAGATGCCGTAATTCCTGCCGCCAACCGTAACGCCCAGCGCACCTGCCTGGTTATACCAGATAGTCGGCGTGCCGTTGAACGTTATCGCGGTTGTGCCGCCAGTGATTTTGAAAAATACGAACGGAACCCCCTGCGTCATGGTCGCCTCCATGACGCTTGCGCCGCCTGTCCAGCGCGCAGTCACCCCGAAATGTGAATATGACGCCACATTAACGGCGCCGGCGTTCATGCCGCTGATGCCGACAGTCAGGTTCCTCACATGGGCATTCGCGAAATCGCCGCCGGTTCCAACCGGCGCGCCAGGGTATCCTATGTCAAGACCTCCGGCGTTTGCCTGGAACGAGAGCGGATGCGCAAACAGGGGATCAGAATATTGCGTGGTTATGAGCGTAGACCACCATTTTGCCGAAATTACTTTCTGCGTAAAATCAGCAGTAACATAGGGTGTGGTTGGAGGAACGGCAAAGTTCCCTGCGGTCACATAGCTGCCCGCTCCCACCTGAACCTGACTGAACGCGATCTGATAAAAAAACGCAATGAAGAAGACGAAATGGTTCAGGATGGTACGGAACGGACTGGAACAATTCCGCTTTTTTAAAACGGGAGAAAGTTTTACATCACGTGATAACATTGTCACCCCCGTACGAAATGAATATGGGCGTTTCCTGCATTCCGTTAGCCTGTTATTATCATACACCTTTATTTCATATTATCCAATCGTTTTTTACACCCCTGGCATCGGGGATACTTTTCAATGCATTCATTGAGCACCTTTATCGCTTCCGGTTTATTACTGCTCATGGCAGCCGCCCTATGAAGATTAAGATAGGCGGCTTCGATATTGCTGTAATTTATGTTTTTGTCTTCAGGTCTTACCGCAAAAGAGAGCGCGGTGTCATAGTCTGCTATTGCGGCTCTGAAATTTTTCTCCTCAAACATCGACCGGGCCGTTGCCTCGTAGAGATAGCGATAATTTTCGCCCATCTGCGGCACATTCAGAAGTTTTTCCTTATAGCGGTCATACAGCGCTCTTGCGTCCTGAAATTTTTTCTGCCGGATGAAATCAAAACCGATTTCCGCCAGCGTGCAAGAAACGTTATTGCGGAGCGCGTCGTAATATTTATTCTTCTGTTTATCGAGGATTGAAAGCAGGGTATC
>CAISVC010000352.1 GCA_903888815.1 uncultured Fibrobacterota bacterium | reverse complement strand
AGTGGTCATGCGCACCATTACCGGCGTGTCGAATTTCTCGCTCATCGCAAACGCTTCTTTGACATACGCGTATGCCTCGGCCGGGCCTGCCGGTTCAAGGAGGGGAAGTTTTCCGAAAATGCTGACCCATCGGGTGTCTTCCTCGTTCTGCGAGGAGTGCATGCCCGGATCGTCGCATACGACAACGACAAAGCCTCCCAGAATACCCGTATACGAGGCGGTCATGAGCGGATCCATGGCCACGTTGAGCCCCACGTGTTTTGCCGCAAACAGACTCCGCACGCCCCCAATGGCCGCGGCGTGCGCTACTTCAAAGGCGACTTTTTCGTTGACCGACCACTGGGTGTCGATCTGGGGAAACTGCGAAAGGGTCTCAAGAATTTCGGTTGAGGGCGTGCCGGGATAGGCACAGGCGACCTTTACCCCTGCTTCAAACGCTCCGCGGGCAAGCGCCTCATCACCGGAGAGCAATGCGCGCTGCGACGTGATTTGATTTTTCATAGCTGTTAAAACTACATGATTGGGCCTTTGCCCGGCAACACGCCGCGGCTTTCCGATTTGTTTATTTTGTGATTGTCTGAGCATGAAAAATAATGTAATTTACATTACTGAACTGTTAACACGCGATTTATGACAACGGAAATCGAGACCCTTCGCCGGCTCATGGAAAATGACCGTTTCGCGCGCGAATCAGGCATCCGTCTGCTTGAAGTGCGCGAGGGGTATGCGCGGGCCTCGATGGATGTTCTGCCGAGACATTATAACGGCGTCGGCACGGCCCAGGGCGGAGCGATTTTCACGCTCGCCGATCTCGTGTTCGCCGCGGCCGTCAATTCCCACGGTACGGTGGCTGTTGCCATCAACGCGAGTATTTCGTTTATTAAAGCAGTAACGGGCGGGACCATTTTCGCAGAAGGTCATGAGGTCGCCCAGAGCCCGAAACTGGCATCGTGCACCGTGCATGTGACCGACGAGCAGGGAGCGCTCGTGGCAGTGTTTCAGGGAATGGCGTACCGGAAAAAAGAGTCTATTGCTGATGTTTTAAATAGCGGGCAAAAAGATGGAAGTCAGAAGTCAGGAGTCAGAATCCAGAAGCAAGAATAACAAAAAATATCCTGACTCCTAAATTCTGAATACCGGTTTTATTAATAACCATCCACCATCTACAACGCAAAGGAGGTTTCATGCGTTTCAAATCATTAGTGTGTGTCGCAGTGCTTTTCGGCGTAGTTTCGCTTTTTGCCCAGGCCACGACGGAGCCGAATCCGGCCCCGGCGGCGCCCGCACCGGAAGTCGCACCGGCTCCCGAAGCCGCTCCGGCCCCGGTTGCTGCCCCGGCCCCGGAACCCGTTGTCGCACCGGCGCCTAAGCCGGACAAGCCGGCGGGAATCCAGACGACATTTTATGGCATGGGTATGTTCCGGCTGCGGGAGGTTGTCTATTCCAATTCCCGCAAAGACGGCGGCACGGAAAGTGCGACCGATTATCAGGACAAGCTTGCCTATAAAGTGGGTGTCAAAGTAAAAGTCAATGACCAGGTGTCGGGTCAGTTTGAAATCGGCAATGACTGGTATGCATGCGAAACGGTCGACGCCATTAATAAAGGGAATTTGTATAATAGCCATAGAGATATTTACCCGTATTTCAGTCTTGCTTTCATGAAGTGGAATCCCGGTTGTCTGTTTATGGACGTTGGTATCATTCCGGTTCCAGGTTCGTCACTGTTGGATCTTATCGGGAACGGCATGCTCTGGGGTAAAAGTGCGGGAAACGCTTATCAACAGGCTGCCCATATCCCCTGGGGTGTCATCACCAATTTCAGCGTTCCCGGCGTGCGGCTCGGTGTGCCGATCCTCAAAGACGAGTTTAAACTCGGCATTAATATTACCAGCACCGTTTTGGAAGAAAGAAAGGTAACTGCAAAAGTTGACTCTCTTTTTCAGAAAAACAACAGCACCATTATGATCATGGCCGATTTTCCAATGAGCAGCGGTGCGTTGACCGTGAAGCCGACCTTTATCATCAACCTCAATCGTTTT
>CAISVC010000351.1 GCA_903888815.1 uncultured Fibrobacterota bacterium | reverse complement strand
GGTCAAGGATCTCTCGGAAGACGAACTGGATCAGATCCGGCGCATCATCGACAGCGAATACCAGATCGAGGGCGCGCTCCGCTCGACGGTGCGGATGAATATCAAGCGGCTCATGGATATCAGCTGCTACCGCGGCATCCGTCACCGCAAGAGTCTGCCGGTGCGCGGCCAGCGGACCCGCACCAATGCCCGCACGCGCAAAGGTCCGCGAAAGACGATCGCGAACAAGAAAAGGGCTCCTTCAAAAGGATAACCGGTAAAGAGGTCGTGAATGGAAAAAGGACAGAAGGAAAGTAAAGAGTCATTCAAAGGGAAAGAGCCTGCCGGAGGAGCTCCGGCAGGAGTTGAGGCAGGAGTTCCGGGTGCAGCGGAAGCGGCGGGTGCCGGAGCAGGTGCGGCGGTTCCTGTAATTAAAAAACCGAAACGCCGTGCCCCGACTGAGTGTATCGCTCACGTACGGGCGACATTCAACAATACCCTCGTAAACGTGACCGATGCCAAGGGCAATGTCGTGGTCTGGAATTCGCCGGGCAAATCGGGGTTCAAGGGTTCACGGAAATCAACGCCCTTTGCCGCCGGCGTAGCGGCCGAAGTCGTCGGAAAAATGGCGTATGATGCGGGAGTGCGCAAAATCGAAGTCCATATCCGCGGCGCGGGCAACGGCCGGGAGAGCGCGATCAGGGCGCTTGCCGCCGCAGGACTGAAGATATCGGCGATCAAGGATTATACGGCCGTGCCGCATAACGGCTGCCGGCCGCCGAAGCGCCGCCGGGTGTAAATTATCGTAGGGGTGCCCCACGGTGCACCCGATAAAAAGACAAACAGGAATTTTCAGGAGAACAAATGGCATTGTATCATGGGCCACGTTGCAAGTTGTGCCGCCGTGAAGGCGTCAAGCTGATGCTCAGGGGAGAGCGGTGCGCGTCCGAAAAGTGCGCGATGGAGCGGAGACCCTTTCCGCCCGGCCTGCGGACCACGAAAAGGAGACGCACCTCGACCGAATACAATACTCAATTGCGCGAAAAGCAGAAGCTTCGCCGCATATACGGCGTACTGGAACGGCAGTTTGCGCGCTACTTCGATGTGGCAAGCAAAGCAGCGGGTGTGACCGGCGAACGGCTCCTCCAGATTCTGGAGCTGCGCCTTGACAACGTCGTGTACCGGCTGGGGTTTGCGCCGTCGCGGTCGTGCGCGCGCCAGCTCGTTACCCACAATCATTTCCTTGTCAACGGGAAAAAGGTCACGGTTCCCAACTATGAGCTCAAGGCCGGGGACGTGGTGCAGGTGTGCGACAGCAGCAAGACGATCGAAACGATCCACAGCGCCCTCAAGAATGCGCGGGATATTCCCGACTGGCTGTCGGTTGATAAGGTAAAACTCGAGGGGACCGTTGTCCGGGTGCCGGACCGGGCCTCCATGCCGGTCAATGTACAGGAACAGCTCGTCGTTGAACTCTATTCACGATAAGGGAGACAGGCGATACAATGAAATGGAAAAGCTTGATGATGCCGAAAGGCATCCAGATCGAAAATCCTGATAATGTCCCGAATTACGGCCGGGTGATCGTTGAGCCGCTCGAACGGGGATGGGGCCATACTATGGGCAATGCCCTGCGGAGGATACTCCTTTCATCGCTCCAGGGCGCGGCCGTGGTTTCGGTGAAAATCGACGGGGTGCAGCACGAGTACTCAACGATCGACGGTGTTGTCGAAGATGCCATCGATATTATCCTGAACATCAAACAGATCCGGCTGAAACTGCTCGCCAACGAAGAGACCACCCTGCGGCTTGATGTCAGCGGCGAAGGCGAAGTCAAGGCATCGGATATCGAGAAAAATCCGGACGTTGAAATCCTGACGCCGGATCTCCATATCGCTACGATTAATTCCGACGCCAAGCTGAAGATCGAGATGCACGTTACGGCCGGCCGCGGTTATGTGGCCGCCGAACAGAACCGCCGTGAGGATGATCCGGCCGGGACCATGCCGGTAGATGCGCTGTTCTCGCCGGTCACCAAAGTGAATTACGTGGTGGAAAATGCGCGTGTGGGTCAGCGGACCGATCTTGACAAAATCATAATGGACGTATGGACCGACAGCAGCATTTCGGTCGAGGACGCGGTCGGGTATGCCGCGAAGCTGTTATACGACCACCTTGAGGTGTTTATCAATTTCGAAGGCGAACTGGAGCCGGTGGAAGTGGTCATCAGGGACGAAAAAATGGAAAAACTTCGGCAGCTCCTGCGGATGCGGGTTGACGAGCTTGAGCTGTCGGTGCGTTCGGCCAACTGCCTCAGGGCCGCCAACATCCATACGCTGGCCGACCTGGTCCGCAACCAGGAAGCGGACATGCTGAAATACAAGAACTTCGGCAGAAAGTCCCTGATCGAGCTCAGTCAGGTGCTGGGCAACCTCGGTCTCTCGTTCGGCATGGATGTGGAAAGTATTGTCGTAAAAGAAGAGAAACCGGCGGAAGCGGGATAAGCCTGACGGCCGGGAAGCCAAACGATACCACAATAGAAGGCTGAGAAGCAATGCGTCATTTAGACAGAGGACGGAAACTCAACCGTACAGCGAGCCACCGGAAAGCCATGTTTTCAAACCTGGCGGTTGCGATTCTTGACAAAGAACGGGTTGAAACGACCCTGCCCAAGGCGAAAGAGGTGCGGGGAGTCATTGAGCGGCTCATTTCCTATGCCAAACAGGGCGACCTTCATGCGCGGCGTCTGGCCGCACGCCGGGTGAATGATAAAGCAGTGCTCCGCAAGCTTTTCAGCGAAATCGGGCCGCACTTCAAGGACCGGAACGGCGGCTATGTCCGTATTATCAAGACGAATGAGCGGAAAGGCGACAACACGCTCATGGCGATCGTTGAGCTGGTCGGCATGGGCGGCGCAGACACGGTCCGCAAGCGGAAGAAGAAGAAAAAGACGAAAGATGGCGGTCCGGCAGAAGCGCCGGAACCGGCAAAAACGGAAAAAACGGCAAAAGCTCCAAAAGCGAAATGAATTTGCTATCGGGCAACAACGAAAGGAAGCGTCTATGGCGGTAAGTTATAAGGACCTCGGTTTTGTCAACACGCGGGAAATGTTCAAAAAGGCGATGGCGGGCAAGTATGCCATTCCCGCTTACAATTTCAACAACATGGAACAGCTGCAGGCCATAATAACGGCATGCGGGCAGTCCAAATCGCCGGTGATACTGCAGGTGTCAAGCGGCGCCCGCAAATATGCGAACGCGACGCTCCTGCGCTATATGGGCCAGGGTGCGATACAGATGGCGCGGGAAGCCGGTTTTTCCATGCCGGTCGCGCTCCATCTCGACCACGGCGACACCTTCGAACTGTGCGTATCGTGCATCGAGAGCGGGTTCTCGTCGGTCATGATCGACGGCTCGCACCACCCGTACGAGAAAAATATCGAGCTGACAAGGAACGTGGTCGACTACTCGCATAAGTACGACGTGACGGTCGAAGGCGAGCTCGGCGTCCTGGCGGGCATCGAGGACGATGTGCAGGCGGCCAAGCACATTTATACCCAGCCCGACCAGGTCGAGGACTTTGTCAAGAAGACCGGCGTTGATTCGCTTGCCATTTCAATCGGCACGTCGCACGGCGCGTACAAGTTCAAGCCGGAGCAGTGCACCAGGGATCCGGTCACCGGCGTGCTTCTGCCGCCGCCCCTGCGCTTCGATATTCTCGAAGAGATTGAGCGCCGCATTCCCGGTTTCCCGATTGTGCTCCACGGCGCAAGCTCGGTGGTGCCGGAATACGTGAAGATCATTAACGCGAACGGCGGAAAATTAAAGGCCGCGGTCGGCATTCCGGCGGAACAGCTGCGCCGCGCCGCAAAATCGGCCGTATGCAAGATCAATATCGATTCTGACGGCCGTCTGGTGCTGACCGCCATGATCAGAAAGACCATGGCCGAGAAACCGGAAGAGTTCGATCCGCGCAAATACCTGGGGCCCGCACGGGACGAGCTTGTCAAGATGATGATCGACAAGAACCAGAACGTACTCGGGAGCGC
>CAISVC010000350.1 GCA_903888815.1 uncultured Fibrobacterota bacterium | reverse complement strand
CCCATAGACAACCCGGTAAGTGCGCTGGTAAAAGAACCGACGCCAGTTCCATCGGATGTGTGGGTGTTTGACAGCGTGGGCCCGGAAGATGTATTCCAGCATACGCCGCGGGCAGTAACCGCTGATCCGCCATCGCTGGTAATCGTTCCGCCGGACACAGCAGATGACATGGTAATCGAAGAAACGGCAGCGGTTGTAAGCACTGGATAGCCTAGGGTTGTAAAACTGACATTAGGTCCATAGCTTGTGCCTGCGCTGTTGGTAGCGTATGCCCGTATACAATAGGTGGTATTCATGGACAACCCGGTAAGTGCGCTGGTAAAAGAACCGACGCCAGTTCCATCGGATGTGTGGGTGTTTGACAGCGTGGGCCCGGAAGATGTATTCCAGCATACGCCGCGGGCAGTAACCGCTGATCCGCCATCGGAGCTTATTATTCCGATGCACGTTGCGGTTGTAAGCGTAATACTACCTGCAACAACAGACGCAGTCACTGTCGGGACACTTTTAGAATCGTTTACTGACGTACTGCAACTGATCATGAGTGACAAAAGTACTACGGCAACGCCACGAAAGCAACCAGAACTACGGCTTATTATTTTCATTCTATTCCCTCCCCGGAAAAAATAGTGCTGTAGCACGGGGTCGCACTGCTCGTTGATATCGATCTTAAACGTATCATCTACAAAAGTATACGTGATAGGTAATTTGATTTTTCGGGAGCAGGTGGGCGTATATAACACTTTTCTTTACACACGCCATAATTTCCGGCATTTTTCCCGCCTCCGTCGGCGGTATATCAATCGGCCATCTTGGATAAAGTACACCTTTAAAAAGAAGTCATATTGAAAATCTAAACACACAGGAGTATATTACTCCTGCCAGAACCATCTCTTAATTTCAAACAAATCTTGTCTAAGATCTTTTAAAGACGGGCACTTTAACTATAATTGTGGCGAGGTGCTCGATCACCCCGTTAAACATCCCCGCTGCACAGTGGTCGTGCGATGGTGTTTTCTCTAGTGCGGAGGGAATATCTTCGTTGAATCCTCTTGAAAATTATTATACTCCTTAATCCGTCTAATAACAAGCTTTATGATTTTTATTTTCAAAATGCTTTTTGATCGCGTCCTACGGAAAAATACCATCCGTCACACCGCCTTCCTAAAATAATGGTGGTGCAAACCGGAAAGAACAGACATCTTCAAGATTGTTCCTGTCTTCTGGGGTCGATAACCCCGTCCGCTTGATGACCTTTCAGCCTCAATAGAATGATAGAAGGAGATACTTGAGGTAACGAATAAATACGGCCAATCGGGGGTTATCCTCAAGGGCAGATCAGTTTGCTGGTACCTATAAAGGCTATACTATTCAAGTCTGCCATCCGGCAGGTCGGCATCCCTCATTTTAGAAGTATTACAAGACGGATGGGATTTTTCCATAGCGAGGCTTATCTTGTATAAAAGTGCAAAGAACCAAGGGTAAAAACTTACCGGGGCTGAGCAGCACATCGAAAACCGTAGCGGTTGAGCCGGTTGTCGGGCACGCCCTTGAGCCGGTTCGCAGAACGCATGATAACGTCGCTGCCGTACCACGAGCCCCCGCGCAGCACGCGGCAACTACCGGTCGCCGGCCCCTGCGGATTGCTTACTGGGCTTGACAGGTAATATTTTTCATCGTACCAGTCCGCACACCATTCCCACACGTTGCCTATCATGTCATACATACCCCCGGCATTCGGTCTTTTCTGCCCTACCGGATGGGTCTTCGAGTTCGAGTTATCATAATACCACGCATAATCGCCATTCATGGAGTCTCCCCAGGAATACTTCGTTGTACTCCCGGCGCGTGCCGCATACTCCCACTCCGCCTCGGTCGGCAGGCGCTTGCCGACCTTTTCACAATACGCTTTTGCGTCATTCCACGAAACCATTTCTACCGGGCAGGTCGGGCAGCCTTTAAACGTGCTCGGATTATTGCCCATCACCCGCTCATACTGCTCCTGCGTCACTTCGGTTTTGTCCAAATAAAAACCGCTCACCGTCACCTGGTGTACCGGTTTCTCGTCGCTTTCGCCGTCATTCGAACCCATCATGAACGTGCCGGTCGGGATCAAGACCATGCCTTCTCTGCCGCTCTCAGGAGCAACCTTTGTTTCAGGCTCGGCCGGTGATGGTTTTTTGGGAGATGGGGCTGCTGCCGGACTGATCCCGAACAACTCAGCCACCAGTCCCGGTACTTCATCCGCCAAGAGCCCCATGTTCCCTGTTACCATGCGCGACGCCCGGTTTTTAATTTCTGTTTTGGAAATATCGATCAGCCGGATGTTCATCACGAACCTGTCGCCGATCTGGCCGATGTCTCCTGCCACGATAAAATCCATGCCGATCGCGCGGCCTATCTCGGCAAGACATTTGTCGTCGTCGCACGCTGGCGTCTTTTTGCCGGACTTATATTCAAATACCTTATTGACGCCGTCCCAGGCCAGAATGGTGTTGCCGGGAATTTTCTGCAGCTCCGTTATCATGAAGTTTGTCAGGGTCATGCAGTCTTCGTGCTTGAGCTGCGCCGATTTGAGGTCGGACACCGCTATCTTTGCCGGCTCGGCGGCGATAAGCGAAGCGGCAATACAAACCACCATGAGTGCGTTCAGCTGCGGCCCATATCTCAAGGTCATAGCGCTTATT
>CAISVC010000349.1 GCA_903888815.1 uncultured Fibrobacterota bacterium | reverse complement strand
GACCGGGCCTGCAGAGATCACCAATCTGTGCATGAAAGCCAACGCCACGAAGAACTGCATCGGCATCATCACCTGGTGTCACACCTTTTCTCCCTCGAAAATGTGGATCAACGGCCTGAAAATGCTGCAGAAGCCCGTTCTGCATCTGCACACCCAGTTCAACCGCGACCTGCCCTGGGGCGAAATCGACATGGATTTCATGAACCTGAACCAGTCCGCGCATGGAGACCGCGAGCACGGCTTCATCATGACGCGCATGCGTCTGGAGCGCAAGGTCGTGGTGGGCCACTGGCAGGAAGAGGACGTGCAGAAGCGCATCGGCATCTGGATCCGCGCTGCCGCGGCATGGGATGACATACAGAACATGAAGATCGCCCGTTTCGGCGACAACATGCGCGAAGTCGCCGTCACCGAAGGCGACAAGGTTGAAGCGCAGATCAGGCTGGGCCTCTCGGTCAACAGCTTCGGCGTGGGCGACATCGTTAACGTGATCAACAAAGTGTCGGACGCCGAAATAAACAAGCTGATCAGAGAATACGAGTCCGTTTACCAGATCGCCGAGGCCGGCAGGAAAAGCGGCGCGCTCCATCAGAACGTCCGCTATCAGGCGCGCATCGAGCTCGGCATCAGATCCTTCCTTGAAAAAGGGGGATTCAAAGGTTTTACCACGACCTTCGAAGACCTGCACGGCCTGGAGCAGCTGCCCGGACTCGCGTCCCAGCGCCTCATGGCCGCAGGCTACGGTTTCGGCGCCGAAGGCGACTGGAAACATGCCGCGATGGTCCGCGCCCTGAAAGTCATGGGCGAAGGACTGCGTGGCGGCTGTTCGTTCATGGAAGATTACACGTATCACCTGAATCCCAAAGGCATGAAGGTGCTCGGCGCGCATATGCTTGAAATCTGCCCGACCATAGGCGAGGGCAAGCCCAAACTCGAAGTGCACCCGCTCGGTATCGGCGGCAAGGCCGACCCTGCGCGTCTGGTGTTCAATGTGCCGACCGGCCCGGCCATCAACGTCAGCCTTATCGACATGGGAAACCGCTTCCGCATGATCGTCAACGCGGTCGACTGCGTCGCTCCTGACGCTCCCCTGCCGAAACTGCCGGTGGCGCGCGCCATATGGGTCCCGCAGCCCGATCTTAAAATCGGCGCGGCCGCGTGGATCTACGCCGGCGGCGCTCACCACACCGCCTTCAGCCAGCCCGTTACCACGGAATACATCGAGGACTTCTCGGCAATGGCGGGCATGGAGTTCGTGTGCATTGACAAGAACACCAATCTTACGAATTTCAAGAAAGAGCTTCGTTGGAACGAGATGTATTATATGCTGGCAAAAGGGATATAAGCAGGCCGCAGGATACTTGATTGAAACATACAAGGCTTCCCGGTTTTGCCGGGAAGCCTTTCTTTTCGACTCCTGAATTCCACATTCCGATTTCTGTCAGCCGATGACTCTCTTGACGCGGTGCTTGATCCGTGCGCCGAGACGGTCGAAGGCCATATAGACCAGCGGCACGACGAACAGCGTGAAGAACGTGGCGCTGATGAGCCCGCCGATCACGGAGAGGGCCATGGAAATTGTCGCCGCGCCCTCGGTGCCGCCGAAAAATCCCATGGGGACCATGGCGATGATGGTGGCGCAAGCCGTGATGATTACCGGGCGGAGACGGGTTTTGCACCCTTCCAGTACGGCGTCGCGGATGCCCATTCCGGCATGGCGGCACTGGTTTATATAATCGACCATGACGATGCCGTTCGACACCACGATGCCCGTGAGGATGATGACGCCCATGAACGACACCATGGAAAGCGTTTTGCCGAGCAGAAGCAGGATCCACACCACCCCTATGCCGGCGAGCGGTATGGTGACCATGATGGTGAAGGGATGGATGAGGCTTTCGAACTGTGACGCCATGACCATGTAGATGAGCAGGATAGCGAGTATGAGCGCGAGACCCAGCTGCTGGAAACTTTCCTGCATGCTTTCGTAATCACCCTTGTAGGAGATGGAATATCCCGAAGGGAGCGATTTTTCGATGGACGCGAGCTGTGTCTTGACGTCTTTGACAATGGCGCCGAGCGGCCTGCCGGAGATGTTCGCGTCCACAATGCCGACCCTGAACTTGTTGTCGCGCTTGATGACCACCGGCCCCTCCGCCGGGACTATGGTGACGACCTGGCTGAGCGGTATGGTCACGCCCATGGGCGTTTTAAGCGGGAGCTGCTGGAGGTAGTCAAGCTTGTCGCGGTACCTCTTGTCAAGAATGACCCGCACGTCGATCTCTTCGTCGCCGGTGCGGAACTGCGTGGCAACGGTACCCAGGTTCGCGGACTGCAGGGCCGTCTGCACCTGATAGGGCGCGAGACCGTACACGAGCGCCTTCTGGCGGTTGATGACAAAGTGGTATTCCGGTCTGGACTTTGAAAATGAGGATTCGGCCTCCTTGGCGCCGGTTATTGTTTTCACCACATTGAGTACATTCTGCGCAATATCGCGCAGGGTGGTAAGATTGTTGCCGTAAATATGCACGGTGAGCGGTTTTCCCCCGCCCATGCTGAAGCCGGACATCGCCGTGAGGGTTATTTTCGCGCCTTTCAACACCGGCAGGCGGCTGCGGAAATCGTCCTCTATCTGCTGCTGGGTCCTTTTGCGTTTTGACGGCTGCAGAAGTTTGACTATTATCTGGGCGCCGTTCGGGCCGGTGACGCCTTCGCCGTGCCGGGCACTTTCGTCGTCCGCGCCCACCATTTCGCCGACGAACTGCACTTCAGGATAGGACGCCAGCAGTTTCTGGAGCTGTCCGGTAAGGGCCGCGGTCTCCTCGAGCGGGGTACCCTGCGGCATGTCAACGGTAAGCACCATCATGCCGTTGTCCCCCGCAGGCATGAACTCCTTGCCCAGGAACTTTACGCCGACGGCGAGACTCACCACGAGGATTATGCCGACGACTCCCGCGGCGGTCTTTGGACGGTCAATGACCCTGGTAAGCCATGTGCCGTAGTATTCCTTGACGACCTGGAACCAGGCCGCGCCGTCTCTTTTGGGCTTGCGGAAAAACACCGACGACAGCATGGGAACAATGGTGAACGCGACAAAGAGGCTCGCCAGCAGCGCGAACATGATGGTAAGACAGAGGCCGCGGGTGAGCTGTCCCGCAAGACCGGTGGAAAACAGGAGCGGCAGGAACACGATGATCGTGGTGAACGTGGAGGCCGCAATGGCCATGCTGACTTCGCTCGCGCCCCTGCGCGCGGCGGCCACGGGCGGTTCGCCTTTCATAAGGTGACGGTAAATGTTTTCGATGACCACCACGGCGTCATCCACCAGACGCCCTATGCCGAGCGCGAAACCGCCAAGCGTCATGAGGTTGAGCGTGAACCCCCCGACGTACAGCGCGATGAAGGTGGAGATGATGGAAAGCGGTATGGCCAGCGCGATAATGAGCGTGGGCCGTAAGTTCCCGAGGAACACGAAAAGCAGGATGACGGCAAGCGCCGCGCCGATAGCGCCGTCACGGATGGTGTGTCCCGTGACGCGCTTGACGGGTTCACCCTGGTCCAATACCGTGCGGAAGACGAGCTGCGGATTCGCTTTTTTTATGGCGTCGAGTTCCTTGTTGATCTTTTTGGACACGTTGAGCGTGTTGGCACCGCTCTGCTTGGAGATGACGAGGTACACCGTGGGCTTGCCGTTCATGCGCATGAGGCTCCGCTTTTCCTTGTAGGTGTCCTTTACATCAGCGACTTCATACAGGCGGACCGGCGTGCCGTCGGACGCGGCGCCGACGATCGAATTGCGTATGTCGTCGATACTGCCGAACTCGCCCATGGCCCGGACGAGGTAATCGGTGCCGCCGGTGACCATATAGCCCGCGGGCGTGTTCATGTTCTGGGCGCGGAGGGCGTTCGCCACGCCGTCAACCGATATTCCCTTGCCCCTGAGCCGGGTCGGGTCCACCGCGATCTGTATTTCGCGTGTGACGCCGCCATACACCAGCACCTGCGCTACGCCGTCGAGCCGCTGGACCCTCTGCTGGACATTGTCTTCGAGGAATTTCTTGAGCTTATAGGGGTCATCGATGCCGCTGACCCCGGAGAACATCACCGGGATCTGGGAGGTGTTGAACTTGAGCACCATGGGCTCGCTCACGCCGTCCGGCAGAAAAGCCTTTATCCGGCTGATGAAGTCTTTTATGTCCTGGCCCGCGGCATCAAGATTGGTGCCCCACTCGAATTCCACCGAAATGGTGGAATACCCCTCCGACGACGTGGAGGAGACCTTTTTAACGCTGTTGACGCCCGCGATGGCGCCTTCGAGCGGCACTGTCACCAGGCGTTCCACCTCTTCGGGCGCCACGCCGGTATAGGAAGTCATCACCGTGATCACGGGATAGGACATGTCGGGAAACATGTCGAGCGGAAGCCGGGTGAACGACAGGAACCCGAACACCATGACGATAAGGATGAGCATGGTGATGGTGACGCGCTTGCTCACCGAGAACGCGACGAGCGGGTTTATCTTTTTTTCTTCAGCCTGTTCTGTCATACGGTTTCCTAATCTTTGGAGTTGTTGATCTGGTTTGTCATTCCCGCGCAAGCGGGAATTCATACATTCCCTTTTTTAATTTCTGGATGCCCGATCGGAGTCGGGCATGACATTCATTTTCTTTAAACAAGCCATATTGTTTGTCATACCCGCGAAAGCGGGTATCCAGTCTAAGGAAAACATGGATTCCTGCTTCCGCAGGAATGACATCCTTTTTTCACTCTTAACCTTTAACCCTTAACTCTTAACTATTTATTAACTATGTCTACCACCGCGCTGTCGGGCAGGGCCTTGTTCCCTTTCACCACGACGATGTCCCCGGCGCTTACCCCGGACACGATCTCCGCGTATTTCTCGGTAAGCAATCCCACTTCGACTTTTTTCGAAAGAGCGACGCTGTCCTTGACCGTAAAGACCCGGTCGTCCACGACCGCGGAGCGCGGAACGCTCAGGCAGTTGGCCTTGGTGCTTATAAGGATATGGGCCTCGGCGAAATAGCCGGGAAGGAGTTTGCGCTGCGCGTTCTGGACGATGATACGCACGCCGAAGGTTCGGCTCATGGAGTTGGCAACCGGGTTCACATAGTCGACCCTGCCGTACACGGGAAGGCTGTCGGTCCCGTTGTCCACCGTGAGCTCGACCTGCATTCCTTTTTTGACAAACCGGACAGTCTGGTCGTCGACATCGAGGTCTATTTTAAGCGGATTGAGCTGCGTTATGCGCACGACCCCTTTTGAACCCCCCGGTGCCATGGAGGCTGAGTACAGCTCCCCTTCTTCGACCGACTTTGCCGTTATCACACCTGAGAACGGCGCCTTGAGCACGGTATTTTCCTCCATGGTCACCATCTGGCGCTTCATGCTCGTGTACTGCGCCTCGATGCCTTCAAATTGCGCCTTGGAAAGGGCGCTCGCCTCGTACAGCGCCTTGGAACGTTCGTACTGCGACTTGAGGGACACGAACTGCGCCTCGGTCTGCACAAACTGGGCGTCGTCCATTTTTGCGACGACGGTCCCTTCCTCCACGTAGTCGCCTATCTTGAACGGGAGGTAGCGCACCCGCACCGAGCCCATGGAGAGCGGGCCCACGTCGGTCTCGCGATAGGCTGACAGCGTCCCGAGCATTTTGCGTTCCTGGTTAATGGTACGGCGGGCGGCGGTGTCCACCGTGACCTCGATTTTGATCCGTTCAGCGGCAGCGGCCGCCGCTTTCTTCTTCTGCGCCTGGCAGCCGGAAAAACCGGCGAGCCCGGCCGCGCACAACACGCACAGCACTGCGATACTTACAGTCTTTTTCATCATTTCCCCTGCTTTGTTGATAGAACTCATTGGTTCTTAATAGGCTTAGCAACTATTCTAAAATTTATTTCTGTCATGTCACTCCCGCGCAAGCGGGAGTCCAGTCAACAGAAAAGTCCGGATTTATGGATTCCCGCATTCGCGGGAATGACACCATTGACAATTGACTATTATAATCACTTCTTCTCGTATACCGTATCCCGCGCTGTCGGGCGGGCATATACTACTGCGCCTGCGACGATGACCCCATGCTGAGCGGCGCCACCCTGAATTCCTCAGCGTCAAGGATCACGTTGATGCGGGCCTGGGTATAGGCGACCGTTTTTCCGGTCAACTGGTTCCTGGCATTGAGCAGTTCAGTGTTCGTTATGGCCTGCGCGTCATATTTGAGCTTTGCGATTGCAAGGGCCTTTTGCGCCGTCTCAAGGTCTTCCCGCGCGATATCGCATGCTTTTACGCTCTCGTCGACCTTGCGGCTGAGCTCCATATACTTCAGTTTCACCATCTCGCGCATGTTGTCCGCCTGCAGCTGCGCGGCCTTCATCTGGCATTCCGTTTTCTGCGCCTCGCGCGCGGCCCTGCCCCATTCGAGCAGCGTCCAGGAGAGCTGCACACCGACCGACGAACTGAGCTTCATATCATCGTCCCTGGTGGAATACTGGTTGTTCGCGCCGTAGCTGCCGAACGCGGCGATCGTGGGCCAGTACGACCCGAGCTGCACGCCCTTAAGCGCCCGCAGCGCCTTGATCTGGCTCGCCATGGCCAGCAGGTCCTCTCGCTTGTCAATCCACCGGTCGACCGAATCGGTCGATACCGGGGCTATTCCGGTCCCTGCCAGCAGCGACGTGTCCGCGTCGATGACCGAACCCTGCGGAAGACCGAGGAACAGCAGGAGCTGGTCAGCCACGGTCTGGATGGTATTCTGGAATTTATTCTCCGTCAGCTTGAAATTGTCCAGCTGGATCTTCGAATTGAGCAGATCGAGTTCGATGATAAGGCCGTTGTCGTACATCTTCTGCTGGTCCTGCAGGAGCGTTTCGAACCACTGGCGTGTTTCCCGGATGGCCTCCAGTCCTTTGAGCGCGCCGACGTATCCCCAGAAGAGCTTCTGGGCGGTCAGCCCGATCTCGGTGACGGT
>CAISVC010000348.1 GCA_903888815.1 uncultured Fibrobacterota bacterium | reverse complement strand
GCTTCCTGTGCACAGGTGAACGAGTCTGAAAGTAATGCTCCGATATCCATGGAATGATCACGTGAGATGAGGGTATATCAACCATTGCCATTTAGTTTCGGGTAGTCGTCATGTATTCAAAAGGGGAACGGGAAGGAATGCGCTGAGGGTGGTTTCGGGAAACAAAACGGAGCGTTCAGAAATATTTTTAGGAAAGCACGTGACCCTGTGGAATATACCTTGGAACGGTCATTCCTGACAATTAACCGGGAATGGTAATAACCACTTTATTTTCAGGTTCCTGGTCAAGGCAAGGTTTGGTCGGCAAAAGTACTCTCCCAAAATTCCGGACAATTCCGGGCCCTTTCAGGTCACCGGTTTTTTTTCGTACATACCTCACCTTTAATAGATCATCTTTCACAAATGAGGGTACCGCAGGTATTACGTCATGCACAGGATACTCTATGTTGATGATGAGCCGAGCCTGTTAGAGATAGCAAAACTTTTCCTGGAACAGTCAAATGATTTTTTCGTCGATGTCGACACTTCAGCACCGCATGCGCTCCAGACGATGGGCACCCAGCCCTACGATGCCATCATCGCCGATTACCAGATGCCGGAAATGAATGGCATTGGTTTTTTAAAGGCCGTACGCAGCGCGTTTGGTGATATCCCGTTCATTCTTTTCACGGGCCGTGGCCGGGAGGAGATCGTGATCGAGGCCATCAATAACGGGGCGGATTTTTATCTCCAGAAGGGGGGCGATCCAACAGCACAGTTCGCCGAACTGGCACATAAGATCCGTCAGGCGATTGCGCGACGACAGGCGGAATTCTCCCTCATTGAATCCGAGAAACGGCTCGCCGATATTATCAATTTCCTGCCGGACGCTACCTTTGCGATTGACCGGTCCGGCACGGTAATTGCCTGGAACCGCGCAATCGAGGAGATGACGGGCGTTGCACCGGCAGACATCCTGGGAAAGGGGGAGTACGAGTACGCGATCCCGTTCTATGGCCACCGGCGGAAGATCCTCATCGATCTGATATTCGAACCTGATGACGTCATCGCAGGGAATTATGAGCATATCATCCACGAAAAAGGGGTCCTGATCGCCGATACGGCGCTCCCCCATCCCCTGGGGCGCATGGTCACGCTTGCCGGAAAAGCAAGCCCGCTCTATAACCGGCAGGGCGAAATTGTCGGCGCGATTGAATCGATCCGCGACATTACCGTACTCAAGAAGACCGAAGAGAGCCTGCGCGAAAGTGAAGGACGGTTCTCGGCTTTCATGGATCATCTTCCGGTAACGGCATTCATAAAAGATGAGCAGTCCACCAATCTTTTTGTCAACCGGCGCATGGAGGAGATCTTCGGTGCCCGGGAATTGATTGGGAAATCGGTCCATGAACAGTTCCCGCATGAAGCAGCGGAAACAATGATCGAAGATGACCGGAAAACCCTCAGGGACGGATACCGGAAAACCATTGAAAAACTGTGCATAAAAGATGGCGACCCGAGAATTTTTGAAACATATAAGTTCCGGATCGATCGTGAAGACAAGCCACCGCTGATTGGTGGATTTGCCGTGGACATCACCGAGCGCAATGAGGCGGAACAGGCACTC
>CAISVC010000347.1 GCA_903888815.1 uncultured Fibrobacterota bacterium | reverse complement strand
GGCGAAGATCGAGGCATTGAGGCGCTTATTGAAAGCTTATGCTGACCGCCTGCCTGAACAGTTTGTTGTATTGACCGAAAAGGGCGTCCGTTTCGCAAAACGATAACGGTACCAGGCTCCCCGTCGAATTGGGGCCGGTACCCGGGCAATAACCGCAGACTAATTCGCCCGGCATATGACAATCATCATGTCGTGCAACGCCCTAGATGTTATCTGCTGAATAGCATCCCCGAATGTGGGGAACGTTGTAGCACGTTAACGGATGACACTCACCGCAAAGCGAAGGATCTAGCTTAACGCACTGCCCCCCAGTAACAGTACACACGCCCTCAAGATCTATTAAACTGCAATAATACGGATCGCAGTGTGAATTTCGTTGAGGACAGGAATAACTAGTCACCCATGCCTCTCCGGAACGATTACCACACTTATCGGTAGGACAGGAACTATTGTGTGCGCAGTACATTTGTCCCGGCGGACACGGGGTTGGGGTTGCCGTCGGCGCACAACACACATAATCGGGTCCGTAGTCCGAACAATCTCCAGGATATCCGTCTTCGTCGGTATAGCAAGTATCAAACCTACAGGTGTATGTACAGGGATACAGAGCAAACACATGCGATTGCGGCGCCACCAAATGAAAAATCCCGCTATATATGACCGTTATGATGAAGAAAAAGATCAACAACCGTTTCACACATATCAGTATATGCTATAGAAATCCCAGAGCAATATTGAAGATGGTTTGCTTTGTATCCGCAATTTACAGAGCGCACATGAACAATTATTGAAAATGGAACAAGAAACTTTAAGGAGCCTGAAATCCTCTTTCCCAGATTGCTACGGTTCCCGTCTCGTCGTCAACAATGCGTTGCTGTAATCGTTGACGCACCGGATCGGTTCCGACAAGTACATCGTTTATAACAGGATTAGAAATTGATGGAATAGCGGTCGGGTATCGGGTTACAAGATGAATCTCTACACGAGTCAAGTTTGCAATTTTAGCTAGGCTCCCTTTTGTAATACGCATTTCTGTTCCATCATCCTTCAGATATTGCGGGACAAAACTTATTTTTAAACCTTTAAGTGTATTCTTACCGCTCACAGGATCTTTAACGACGATCGCAAAAAGAACATTGTGCTGTATGCCATGCGTCCCAGGCTCTGCGATGGCAAAAAGGGGGAACAGATTGACGCCTATGGTTGCCGAAATCCATACCTGAATCCCATCTGTGTCATATAGAGTTGCCGGTTCAATACTATCAATATTCGCCAATTGGAGAGCCTTGCCACTTACGATATCGTCGTTCAACCCAAGGGCTTGCTCGTGTGTGACGCGCATAAAACCGGTGTTGTAATCAAAATTCCGAAAACTTTCCGCCGTTACCGCAGCCAGTTTCGCCACATCCGGCGTCGCCGTCTCCGAAGGCGTGAACGTGGCGGTCGGCGGGAGCGTGTCGGTTGGTTTTGGTGTGTTTGTGGAGGGCGGAACAGGTGTTTCGGTGGCCGGCGCCGGCACGCTCGGTGTTTCCAAAGGGGATGGTACTGTTGGCGTGGCGGCGGGGGAGCCTTGGGAACAGGCAGCCAGGCAGATGAAAAGGAGCAGGGAAAAGAGTGGATGGGGTTTCATATTTTCCGTCCCTGAGGGTAAATCAGGCGAGAAAAAAGGGCGACCGGGCCGGTCGCCCCTACAAGAACGCGGGGTTATTCCTCAACAACTTTTCCGATGATGGCTGTCTCTTCCAGGACCGGTTCGTAGAAACAGCGGCAGCCGTTGGTGTGGGAGCAGCCCTCATGCGGCAGGTGCGGCACCTGGTCCTTAGGGTAGGTCTTCAACAGCCCATAGCAATATGAACAGGCATCATTCGCCACGCTGACCCGGATCAAGCGGACGCGCGGGTTGGCCTGCAGGTGCTTGAGCGCCACAGCGGTGGCGGAGAATTCCCTCAGGTCGGCATGGCAATTAACACAGATCAGGGCATTATCGGGGGATGAAGCATTACATTGGGAGCAGGTCTGCATGGAAATCCTCCTGGATTTTTGGGCTTATTTTACCCCGTTTAGAAGAGAAAACGCGGGCTGTATGCCCGCGCTTTCTCAGAGAAGGAGGAAGGGAGAATGTTAGATTGGGAATGGTGCAGTGTGAACAGGCATAGGATCACGCTTCGTTTTTTTCGCGACAACCCGACGGGTAAGCGTGTTCAGGTGGGCAATCAGTACACTGCTGGGGACCGGCTTGACCAGGTAATCGTCTGCTCCTGCGTCCAGAGCCCTGGCAACCATCCCGGGGTTATCGAGGGCTGAAAGGATCAGGATGGGCACACTGCTGAAAGAACGGATCTGCGCGCAGACTTGCCAGCCGTCCATTCCGGGCATCATCAAATCCAGGATGATAACATCCGGGGAGAGCTCGTGTGTCAACCGGATGCCATCTTCACCAGTATTTGCCATATAGGCATCCAGCATGTGCGTTTTCAGCACCAGGGTTAAGAGTTCGGTCATGGCCGAATCATCATCAATTGTGAGAATTTTGAACATTGTTG
>CAISVC010000346.1 GCA_903888815.1 uncultured Fibrobacterota bacterium | reverse complement strand
GGCAGTTATTGTTGCGCTGACGTCATAACCGGAGAGGTATACATTTTAAAATACACAGCATTATTGATCGGCCTTCACGGCCGGGAAACGGAGGAAAAATAATGGAATTCACGGTGAAACTTTTCAATGCTTTTAATCCGTCGTCTGATGCATATCTTTTCATGTGGGCCATTCTTATCACCGGCGTATTCAGCCTTTCAATAATGATTGAACGATATATTTATCTCAATATTCGAAAGGGTGTCAAATCCGAACTTTTCATAAAAGACATTCTTGATTTTATCGGAAAGGATGACATCGCATCAGCAGTCAAATTGTGCCAGAAAGGGTTCCGCATGGCGCTTGCCCGGGTAACAAAATCCGGACTCGACGAAGCAGCCATGGGAGCCGATCGTATCCGGAATTCGATCGATGAGACAATGCTGAAGATCATGCCCCAGCTCGAAAAAAGAACCGGCTATCTCGCCGTCATCGGCAATGTCGCGACGCTGCTCGGACTTCTTGGCACCGTCTATGGCCTGATCATGTCGTTCGCGGCGGTCGGCCGTCCCGGCATTGACGCGGCGCAGAAATCCGAACTTCTCGCATCCGGTATCGCGACTGCCATGAATTCGACTTTCTGCGGTCTTTCGGTAGCCATCACTTCAATTGTCGTCTATGCCTTTTTGAAATCGAAAACGCAGAAGATCGTCGACGAACTCGACGAATATGCTCTCCGCGTCGTAAATGCCCTTATTGAGCGGTCATTTAAAACCCATAAGTTCCATATCAGCGCCGTCCAGCTCAAAGAGGGTGTCGGCGTGCATGTCACGCACAACAACGTCAAGATTTTCACCGATAACAAGTTGATAAAAGAAATCACCCTGTGAGCCCCGCGGTATGGGAATTATAGAAGAATTAGGCAGAAGTTTCCTTCCAGCGCATGAAGCGTTTGTTTTTATGTGGGCGCTGGCCGCGCTGGGATTTACCGCCATCGTCATAACCATTGATCGCTGGCATGATATCAACCGGAGGACCGATTATGACGCGCCTGCGCTTTTTGAGACCCTTAAAAATCTGGTGCATCGCCAGCAAAACGACGAAGCCTACAAGGTCTGTTTGACAGGAGGGAGGCGCGCGCTGCCGCGCATTCTCGGCGCCGGCATACGCAAAGCGCAGATTGAACCTGCGCTCGTTACCGGAGCGATGACCGAAGAATCGGTCCATATGGCTTCGCGTATGGAAAAACGCCTGGGTCTTTTAGTCATGTTCGGCAACGTTTCGACCCTGCTCGGGCTTTTAGGCACCGTGTTCGGGCTCATCATGTCGTTCGCCGCGGTCGGCAAACCCGGTGTACCGGCGGTTGAAAAATCGGCTATGCTGGCGACCGGAATCTCTGCCGCGATGAATTCCACCCTTATCGGACTCTCTATTAGCATTCCCTGCGTCATGATGTATGCGTGGCTGCGCGCACGCGTGGATCTGGCGCTTCAGGAGATCGATCACTATGCGGTTGCGATGCTGAAGCTTCTTAACCCGCCGACGGTCAGGGAAAAAAGCCTTACCAGCATAGGTCGCGGCAGGAATGAAGAGGATGTCGCCGATACCGATGTGACTCCGATGCTCAACCTGATGGTCATGCTGATACCGTTCCTGCTCACTTCATCGGAATTCGTCAAGATCGGCGCCATTGAAATGAAACTGCCCGAATCGTCACAGGGAGCCGGAAACGGCATGGGAAGTGCGGACCAGCAGGAACAGGCGAAACTCGATCTGGGAATTGTTATTACGGCGAAGGGGTTTACCATCTTCAACTACTTCAAGACGGAAAATACGGCACCCAAAGCTCAGACAGAGGCGGATAGCGCCGGACAGGTGCCCGATATTCCTTTGCGCAACGGGGAATACGATTTCAAGACACTCGGCAAAAGTCTTGCAGAGGTCAAGAAGAAAGCCCTTGCTGAGCTGCTGAAGCCGTTTGATTCTTCGATATCCGAAGAAATGCCTCTTTATCAGCTGTATAACCGTTACCTGAAATTGCAGCCCGGGACATTGACCTCATTCGCCGATCACGAAAACGTCAAAATCGTTGCCGAAGAGCAGGTCAAGTATCAAACCGTCGTCGCTGTCATGGATGCCTCCCGGGGTATTCGCACGCTTGAAGGCAACGTGACAATGTTTCCGAATGTTTCAATCGCCGGAGGAATAGTACAATAATGGTCGGACAGCAATCAATGCGCCGTCGCCGCCGCAAGCGGACTGCGGGCACCGTGAAGCTCAATATCACTTCCATGATCGATATGTTCACGCTCATGGTGGTTTTCCTCCTCAAGAATTATTCCGCTCAGGGTCAGCTCGTGACGCCTGCCGAAGGGCTTCTGTTACCGACGT
>CAISVC010000345.1 GCA_903888815.1 uncultured Fibrobacterota bacterium | reverse complement strand
TATTTTGCCGCACTTATTCCTGAACTTATTTCCTATTATCCCCCGGATCACGTTATGGATACAAAAGAGAGAATATCGCTGTTGTCAACCGGTGGTGCAGGTATTGCCGCGGGAGTCGGAACATGGTTTCTTGAAAAATATTTAACTAAAAAATTCCGACTTGATGTACTCTCGCTAGAAATCGAATGGTTTGGGAGCCGTCAGCCCAATGATATAGGGGTCATTACTGATAAGGGATTGCCTCTACCAGGCCCTATCTTTGAAGACGGATATAAGGACTATCGAACCTTGAGCATTTATAAGAACGATAATTGGAAATGGAGTTTATACGGCACTAAGAGAATATCTAAAAATTATTCCGTCACCTTTCAAGTGGCAAACGATCATCTGCGGCCTCTTGCCGTCAACGATCAGAATGTCGATTTTGAAGAAGCATTGCACAGTACGGATCACTGGTATTATATGCTGAAAGCTGCGGTAGGATTCTAAACGGACGTTTAAACGGTAACCAATCGAAATTTCTTAAAGGAAATATGAGCATGAGAAGCATAAGCATTGCAGGAGCCTTATTCGTAACATTACTGCTCATGGGCGGCAGTATGGTGACCAGTTGTAAATCTCCGTTCGGTTCAGCAGGAGAGTCGGGATATGATACTATCGGGGTTGTAGAAATACCGGACACCATGGTAATGAGAACAACAGATGTATCGTTAATACCGGTTCTGATATTTCCATCCAATGGCGCAACCGGTGAATCGCTACTTCCGGTTCTTTCATGGAATATGAATACCGGGGCTGTAAAATATCGCATAGTGCTTTCGACGACTCCGAAATTCAATAACAGCAGTATTATAGCAGACGATTCAACTTCCAGTAACACCGACACATCGAAAACGATCACGACTCCGTTATCGTACAATACAACGTATTACTGGGTGGTTAATGCAAAAGGTATTGGCGGGGAAGCGTGGTCACCAAAATGGTCTTTCACGACAAAAATAGATTCTTCAGTAATCAAACGTCAGATCGCATATGTGGCCCAGCAATTCGGGATGTTCATTCATTTCAGTATGACCACGTATGCCCGTCAACCCTATAACACCCCTATGGGAGAGTGGGAGTTGGGGGGCGAAGATGAAAATCTATTTCGTCCCGATTCATTGAATCTGGGGCAATGGGCTGATGTGGCAAAGTCCGCGCATTGCAGATACGTCGTCATGACGACAAAGCACCATGGAGGTTTCTGTCTCTGGCCATCACAGGCGCCGTGGACAGCGGGTAGACCTCATAGCATCGCACAGTCCTCCTGGTATCAACAGCACGGCCAACGTGACATCTGCAGGGAATTCGTCGATTCAGTGCGCTCCCGGGGTATGCAACCAGGTTTTTACTTTTCAATCTGGGATAGGACCAATCCGGCGACCTTGCCTTTTGTAAAAGCCCAAATAAGAGAGCTCCTTACCAATTATGGCGATATCAAGGTAATCTGGTTTGATGGCTGGGGCTGGCGGGTAGGTTATGGTCAAATACCTTATGACACGATTGCGAATCTCGTACACCACCTTAATGACAGCCTGGGACACAATACGATAATATCCGAGAATAATCACCGCTTTTCCTATTATAACAGCGAGGTCGCGCAGTATGAAATCCCCATTGATGGGCCGCCTCTTTTGGGAAATACCTACGCTGCGGAAGGCAACGAACCCCTCAGGTCGGATAAATGCTGGTTCTGGCATCCTCAGGATGAGTGTGCGTTGTTGAGCGTGCAGACCGTAACGGAAAATATTGTGAGGGCTAACAGCAGAAATGCGACCTATCTGCTGGATTTGACGCCCGATACCACCGGATTGATTCCGCAGTGTCAAGTGCAGCTAATGCAGGAAATTGGAGCAGCCGTCATAGCGCAGGGAATTATTCAGCAATAATAATTTTGTAAAGGAGGGTGGAATATAACATATCCAAAAGGCATAATCTGATTATAGCTATAGAAACCATTTTCATATTTCAAAAATTCCTAAAGGAGGTTTTATGCTTAAAAAGGTTCTTGTTTTTTCTGGCGTTGTGATTGCAGGTGCGTATGGTTTGATGGTTTTCTGCAGCAATCCGTCGAACCCGGAACCGGATAAAATTATCGGCGTATGGGTAGGGGACACCATACGACAAAACATAGGGGCACAATATCCCGATACTTTCGGCATCACCTTGAGGATAACCGAAACAAGGTATACTTTGATCCGCGGGAATGCTGAATTCGGGTCGAGCGGAGTCATCGCTGATTCTTCTAGGGTCGTCGGAACATGGACAAAGAATGCGGCGGGTGATTCCGTCTCCTTTTCTTCGAGCACTGGAATTGACTCCTGTTATAAATACGATTTCGGTACTGGAACATGGGGTCCGTGCACGGGTGGTGCACCGGATTATCTCGATTGTCCTGCTCCGTTCACGATGAAAATTGATATCACCGGTACGACGTGGCGTGCTTATATTCCAAACTTCAAAGATCCAGCTGAATTCTTTACATTTTATTTAAGGAAGCAATAGTTCAGTTTCAGAATGCTTAAAGCAAATCATTAAATTATCATTCCCCCTGAATTCCCGAAATGAATTCAGGGGTTTTTTATCGCCTTCATTACAAAACATATCAGTTATTTTTATTATGATGAGAAGTTATACAAGGCATTCGTCCGGCCGTTTGGCCTTTCTGTCGCTGGCGATAGTGGTGTTTTCCTGCGGCAGCCTTCACAAAGAAGAAATTTCAACAGTTCTCTATTATAAGGGTAATGCGGTTCAGAAATCGCAGGGTACTAAAACAGCCCTGCGGCTGTTGCAGGAGCTTGCCGGCAGAATAAACGATAGCAAGTCAAATCGCCGTGTCACGGTGGATTATCCTTTCGATGGCAGCATATTCCCGCCGGAAATCGTGGCCCCCGCTTTTCTGTGGCACGACCAGTCCGCTGACACCCGTGCTTGGATGGTGGCGATTGCATTCGATTCGAGCGCGGCCCGCATTTATGCATTAACCGACGGACAGCGCAGAGCGGCCGGACAGCTTGATTCCGAATGCATACGCGACAACAATAAATGGGAGGAAATTCCCTATCAGAAGAGCGCCCGCGCATGGACGCCTGACAGCGCTCTATGGCGTGTGATCAAGGAAAAATCGAGCGGGCGCGCCGCGCGCATCGATGTTTACGGCATTGCACAGGCACCTGGCGGTGCCGGTGCCGGCACGCGGACACTGGTTTCGCGCGGCAGCGTGACCATACGGACATCAAGGGACCCGATAGGCGCTCCGGTTTTTTACCGTGACGTTCCGCTCATGCCGGCGAGAAACCCGAACGGCGTGATTCAGCCGCTTTCCCAGGATGCGGTCCCGCTTATTGCATGGCGGCTCCGGGATATTTCCAAACCTTCGGCGCCTGTGGTCATGAAGCACATGCCCACCTGCATCAACTGCCACTCCTTTTCTTCGGACGGCAGAACGCTGGGCATGGACATGGACGGTCCGGCGGGGGACAAAGGCGCCTATGCGCTGGTCCCGACCGCGCAGCGGATTTTAATCCGGCAATCGGATGTATTTTCGTGGAACAAGTTCAACCGAGAAAAAAATACCTTCGGCCTTTTCTCCCGCGTGTCGCCTGACGGGCGCTATGTGGTATCGGCGGTTGACGAGGAAGTCCACGTTGTCAATTATATGGACTTCAGGTTTCTGCAGACTTTTTATCCTACGAGAGGCCTTATTGCCTGGTATGACCGGCAAACGAGGAAAATATCCACGCTCCCCGGCGCAGACAATAAAGAGTACGTGCAGTGCAACCCGGTATGGAGCCCTGACGGCCAATGGGTTGCTTTCCTGCGTGCCGGGGCGCGGGCGGCGTTCAGCGGCCCCAGGGCCACCTATGCAAATGATCCGCGGGAAACACAGATCAAGTACGATCTATACAGGGTACCGTTCAACGGCGGTAAAGGAGGCACGCCGCAGCCGGTGCCGGGAGCAAGCAATACAGGAAAAAGCGTCTCATTTCCAAAATATTCTCCTGACGGGAAATGGATCGTCTTCGTCCAGGCGAATAACGGACTGCTCATGCGGCCCGACAGCAGACTGTATATCATTCCTGCTACAGGCGGTACGGCGCGCCGGCTGCAATGCAACCTGCCGCTCATGAATTCGTGGCACAGCTGGTCGCCGAACAGCAGGTGGCTGGTATTTTCTTCAAAGTCCTTTACACCTTTCACCCAGATGTTTCTGACGCACATCGATGAAAACGGTGATGCCAGCCCCGCCGTGCTCATTCCCAACTCGACCACGGTCAACCGGGCCGTGAACCTGCCGGAATTTGTCGCTCTGGCGCCCGGCGGCATCTCGTCCATTGTGACGCCGGCGGTGGAGTATAAAATGCATTTTGACAAAGGGAAAAAACTGCTCGACAGCGGGAACGTCGATTCCGCCTATGCGGAAATAATGAAATCGGTCGCCTTAAAACCCGACTACGCCGAAAATTATTCGACGCTCGCGTTCGTCTTTGCCAAACAGGGGAAAATAGCCGAAGCCATGGAGGCGTCATTGAAGGCGGTCGAACACGATCCGGCAAATGACTGGGTTCATGCGACCGCCGGCATGCTCCTGTATGCCGTCAAAAAATATCCCGAGTCAATCGAGCACTTTAAAACCGCCCTGAGACTCAATGCCAATAACGCGGTCACCCATTATTACTACGGGCTGTGTCTGGAGGCGTCGGGCCATCCGCATGAGGCGCTTGCTCATTATACTACGGCACTGGAACTTGACACGGCGTTCACGGACGCGTACAACAACCGGGGAACGGTATTATACGGCATGAACAGGGTCAACGAGGCGATCGCAAATTTTACAGAGGCGATTGCCCTGACGCCGAAAGTCGAATTCTACCGGAACCGCGCCATAGCATATACGGTTAAAAAAGAATTTGAACAGGCGTTCAATGATCTGGACCGGGCGCTCGCCATTAATCCCGGTGATGGCATGACGTATTACGTCAGAGGCAACACCCGCCTCCAGCGGCAGCAGGATATGGACCGGGCACTGGCGGATTTTATCGCAGCGCTCGACAGTAAGGAATCGTATGAAAAGGCCATCGAACCGCTCTGTGATATTTACTTTTCAAAGGACAAGCATGCCGAAGCCATTCCGTACCTTGACCGGGAAATAAAAAAGGACCCGCAGAATGCGCTGCTTTTTAACCGGCGGGCGATTGCCTGCATGTATGCCGGAGAAGTCGCAAAGGCGGTTGCTGATTTTAATTTTGTCCTTTCCAAGGCGTCAGCAGAGCCCAGCGCCTATTTCAACAAGGCATTATGCTTCGAAAAACTGGGCAATCTGGATTCCGCAGTCAATAACTATACTCTGGCCATGCACTACGGTTCTCCGCAGACGGAGCAATACGCTTTTGCCAAAAGACGGATCGTCGAATTAAAGAGGTAAGACCTGCAGTCACACCCTGCCGTTCAATGGGTGCTCGGCTGCTGCCGCCAGGTTTCAGGAGCGGCGGTTTCCCGGGGTTCCCTGCTTTTCTGAAGCGCGAGCTGCTCCTTCACCTTCGGGTCCAGCCGCGCGTTAAGCATATGGGCATTGTCGTAAAAAACCCGTACTAAGTTCTGTGGAGAAATATGTACGGGCTTTGCGATCAGCTCCGGCAGGTTATATGTTTTGAGAAAAGAGGAGTAAAAGTGCGGATTTTTCTGGGGCAGCAGGAACGGCTTTGAGGCAATGCCGTTTGAATCCACATGGCTGAAATACAGTCGCGCACTTATACCGTCGATCCGTTTGCTGGCGAACACGAACCATCTGCCGTTGCTCGACCACGAATGAAAGCTCTCCGGCGCGCCGCTGTTCACCTCCAGTTTGCGGTATTGCCCTGATTGTAAATTGACGAGATACAAATCGCCTCCGGGCCGGAAAACTGGAAAGGTGCCGTACGGC
>CAISVC010000344.1 GCA_903888815.1 uncultured Fibrobacterota bacterium | reverse complement strand
CATGCTCCAGCAGACGCAGGCGGACCGGGTCGGGCCGAAATTCGAAGCCTTTGTCGCGGCCCTGCCTTCGTTCTCCGCGCTGGCAGAGGCGCCGCTTAAAAAAGTACTTTCACTCTGGCAGGGGCTCGGCTACAACCGCCGTGCGCTTAACCTTAAACGGGCTGCTGAAATTATAGCAAGGGAATATAACGGCATGCTCCCCTCTTCTCCGGAATTGCTGGAAACACTGCCCGGCATCGGCAAAGCGACCGCGGCATCCCTCGCGGCTTTTGCCTTTAATAAACCGGTGGTTTTTCTGGAGACCAATATCAGGACAGTGCTGATCCACCATTTTTTTTCAGATTTTTATTGTCCAGGGGTCGCCGAAGATTGCCTCCTGCCTGCCGTCAGGCACGGCGCTCTCTGGGGCCCCCCCGCCCTGCACCTAAAGGTGCAGGCGCCCCCTATGTTCGCTCGACAACCTCGGCGCTCCCCGCCTGCCCATTCCCTGAAAGAAACTGTCAGCTTCGACGGTATTATTAACGATAAAGATCTGCTGCCTGTCGCCCGAATGGTGCTTGATAAGAAAAATCCTCGAAAATGGTACTCGGCACTCATGGACTACGGCAGCATGCTGAAAAAGCACTACGGCAACGCCGGACGCCGCAGCGCACAGTACAAAAAACAGCCGCGTTTTGAAGGCTCGCGAAGGCAGAAGAGAGGTAAAATAATACGCTTATTGCTGGATCAGGGGCCGCTCACATCTGGAGAGATTTCGCGTCGGCTTGCAATACCCTTGAACCTGTTAAACGAAATACTCGCCGGATTAATCGCCGACAGAATCGTTATCACATCGAAAAAACGGTATCATATCGCATAGCATATTTTTATGACTATGAAAGTTCCTTCAACGTTCGGACTTTATGCCATCCTGACCGACCCGGTCAAAGGCTATGAATATACTGCGAAGCTTTTCGTGGATTACAAGATCGCCTTTATCCAGCTGCGGATGAAAAAGGAGCCGGAGAATGTCATCCGGAAAACCGCTGAAAGATTGCTCACGATCATTGCGGGCAGCGCTTCGAGGCTTATTATAAATGATTTTCCAGATATTGCTGTCGCGGTCGGCGCTGACGGCGTTCATATCGGGCAGGATGACATGCCATATGAAAAGGCCCGCTCGATCGTCGGGCCTGACGCAATCATCGGCATTTCCACCCACTCTCCGGACCAGACCCTCCGGGCCTGCCTGCTCAAGCCCGACTATATCGGCATCGGGCCGGTCTACCCTACCCCGACTAAAAGCCTTCGGGATCCGGTGATCAGCATTGACGGAATGAAAGAAATGCTTTTGTCTGCGACGGTACCTGCCGTAGCCATCGGCGGGATCGGCCTGTCCAACCTGCGCGACGTGCTCGGGGCCGGCGCCCGGAATTTCTGCATGGTGCGGCAGCTGATGCAGGCTGATGATCCGGAGAAAGTATTAAAGGAAATTCTCAAGATTTATAAAGAATATTATTCTAGGAACCTCTAAAAATTATCTTTTCATCCTTCGACCCGCCTGCTCTTGGCAGTCACCCCCTAAAGGCCTTATTCGGACCTGCCTGCGCCGAGGCTTCGGCAGGCAGGTAAAAGATTTATACGAAGAACGGCTCTCCCACAGGGCGAGGGGTTAAAATATCTTTCCTTCGCTGGTGTTGCTGTTTTTCCCCGAGATGAAATTTTTTTGTTGTTTTTTGGGGTCTTAGGGGCAAAGCCCCTAGGCGAAGGGGGTATGCTGAAAACAGCGCGAAGCGCTGGTTGAGGCTAGGGGGAAGGCTTTCCCCCACAAGAAATATTTTTAAATTTTAACTTAATCTCTCAAACACGACTCTTCCATCGAGTATCGTGCAGCAGGCATACCCCTTGAGCGGAAAACCCTCGAACGCCGTATTGCGGGCTTTCGAGAAGAAATGCCGTGAATCGACTATCCATGAGGCCTTGAGGTCGATAATGGTGATATCGGCGGCCTTGCCGACCGTCAGCGTGCCGCCGGGCAGGCCGAGGATTTTATTGGGGTTGAGGCTCATCTTCTCAACCACATCAGCGGGCATGAGAAGGTTTTTATCCACGAGGAAGGTAAGCACGACGCCGAGCGAGGTCTCCAGGCCGGCGACGCCGAACGCGGCCGCGTCGAACTCCACGTCCTTCTCTTCTGACACGTGCGGCGCATGGTCGCTGGCGATAACATCGATGGTGCCGTCCGAGAGCCCTTCGATGACCGCCTGCCGGTCGTGGGCCGTGCGGAGCGGCGGGTTCATCTTTTTGTTGGTGTCGTACATACCGATGTCCGCGTCGATGAGCGTGAAATAGTGGGGGCAGGTCTCGGCCGTGACGTTCACCCCGCGCGCCTTGGCTTCCCGGATCATGCGCACCGAACCGGCTGTTGACACATGCGCGATATGGATGCGTGCGCCCGTGTATTCGGCCAGCAGCAGGTCCCGCGCCACGCCGATCTCCTCGGCAATGGCCGGAATGCCGCGGACGCCCATGCGCGTGGACACCACGCCCTCGTTCATGTTGCCCTTCTGGCTCAGGCCCGTGTCTTCGCAGTGGCAGATGACCGGGATGCTGAACGACTTCGAATAGTTGAGCGCGTTGCGCATGATGCCCGATTTGGCGACCGCTTTCCCGTCGTCAGACACCGCGCGCGCGCCCACCCGTACCATTTCACCCATGGGCGCGAGTTCTTCGCCCTCGGAACCCTTGGTGATGGCGCCGATGGGGAACACCCTGCTCGCGCACCCCTCGCCGCGCTGGATCACGTAGCGGATCTTTGCCTCCTCGTCAAGCACCGGATTGGTGTTCGGCATGCACGCGACAGCGGTAAATCCGCCGGCCGCAGCGGCCTGCGTGCCGGTCTCGATGGTTTCCTTGTCTTCGCGGCCCGGCTCGCGCAGGTGCACGTGCATATCCATGAGCCCGGGAACCACCCACCTGCCTTTTGCGTCGATCACTTTCGCTTTGTCAAACTCTTTCGGGACTTCCCGGGAAACCGCGGCTATCCGGCCGTCTTTGATTGCAACAGCGAGCGTGTCGTCGATGCGGTTCGCCGGATCGATCACCCGGCCGCCTTTGATGACAAGCGGCTCTGCCGGCTTTGAACAGTCCGGAGGATAGATGACCGCGCCGTTCGGCTTCTTAGAAATCATATCACAACCTCTTTCTCATTTTCTCCGCCTCCGAGCAGAAAGAGCACCGCCATGCGCACCGCCACGCCGTTGGTCACCTGTTCAAGGATGACCGAGTGGGGCCCGTCCGCCACGTTCGACGCAAGCTCGATGCCGCGGTTGATGGGGCCCGGATGCATGATGAGCACGTTGTCCTGCAGTTTTGAAAGTTTTTCCAGGTCGAGGCCGAAGCGCTCGCGGTATTCCCTGATCGACGGGAAGGTGCCGCTTGACTGACGCTCAAGCTGGAGCCTGAGCAGCATCACCACATCGGCCTTGCCGAGCGCCTCGTCGAGGTCGTCGGTCACCGGCACGCCCAGGCTTTCGGGATGCTGGGGCAGCAGCGTGGGCGGCCCGCACAGGACCACCTTCATGCCCATGGTCTTCATACCCCACGCGTTCGACCGGGCCACGCGCGAGTGGAAGATGTCGCCGACGATAGCTACTTTAAGGCCCTCGAGCCGTCCGAACTTGCGCCGGATGGTCATCATGTCAAGGAGCGCCTGTGTCGGGTGCTCGTGCAGGCCGTCGCCGGCATTGACGATGACCGCGTCCGTGCACTGGGTCAGGAAATATGGAACACCTGCAGCGCCGTGCCGCACGACCACCATGTCGATCTTCATGGCTTCGATATTTTTAATGGTGTCGCGGAGCGTCTCCCCTTTGCTCACCGAACTGGTCGATACGGAAAAATTGACCGGGCTGGCCGACAGGCGCTTTTCAGCGAGCTCGAACGAAATCCTCGTCCTCGTGCTGCTCTCATAGAAAAGGTTTACCACGGTCTTGCCGCGCAGGGTGGGCACCACCGGGATCTCCCGCTCCAGCACTTCGTGGAACGAATCGGCCACGTCGAGGATCTGAACGATGTCTTCGCGCGATACGCCGTCGAGCCCCAGAAGATGCCGGATCCGCAGCGCCATGGGTCAGTCTCCCTTTTCCAGTTCCACAAGCCAGATCGAGTCTTCGCCGTCATGTTCCTGCATGGCAAGCTTGACCGCCTGATTCGGCAGGGTCTTGAGCACGGTGCCCGTATAATCCGCCTGTATCGGCAGTTCGCGGTTGCCCCGGTCGATGATCACGGCAAGCTGGATCGTTTTCGGCCTGCCGAAATCCGTGAGCGCGTCGAGCGCGGCACGCACGGTGCGTCCGGTGAAGAGCACGTCGTCGACCAGCACCACGTTCATGCCGTTGATGTCGAAAGGAATATCCGTGACCTGCGCCTTGGGTTTTTTCAGGGTCTTCCGGTAGTCGTCGCGGTAGAACGTGACGTCAAGAACGCCGGCCGTGAGCTTCCGCTTCTCAAGTTCATTGAGTTTTTTCGCGATTCTCCGGGCGAGATAGACGCCCCGGGTCTGCATGCCGACGACCCCGAGCCTGGAAAGGTCTCTGTTGCGCTCAAGAATCTGGTGGGTGATCCGGGTGATCGCCAGATCGAGCGCGTGGCTGTCCATGATGAGCTGGACTTTCTTCATCGTCAGTAAAATAGTTTGAACGGAGAGGAGAGAGCAAGATGGTTGGGAAAGGTCAAATAATAAATTCTTTTAAGGGCGTTTCCCTCGTCTGCCCCCAGCAGGCGAGGGTCGGCTCTCCGCCGGGCTTACCTGCTGATGGAGTGGCGTTTTTTTAGTTATTTTCGCCAGTCAATGTCGTTTTTCGTCAAGATTACGTCAATGAAATTCTACGAATGGTAGTATGACCCGTTGTATCTCTGTATTCAATCGCTGTATATCCATTTGAACGGAGAATATCCTCTGTGACTCCTGCAAGAAGAACAGGTATTTGCTTGACACGAAAATCCTCGCCGTTCATTACAGAATAATCATCTAAGGTTTCATGGGAAACAAAAATTGAGATATTGACGTTAACTGGCGAAAATCTTTGAATGATTGGAATATCTAAAGAAGAAAGCGAAAATCTTTGACCGCCTGTCTCTGTCTGTACTACAATAATAAGCGTCGGCTGTGGCATACTTACCTCTTTCCGTTGAATGTGATGTTGTCGGGTGTTTTCAATAT
>CAISVC010000343.1 GCA_903888815.1 uncultured Fibrobacterota bacterium | reverse complement strand
GCCCTTCGTGGGCGATTGGGATGGCATCGCTTTTACCACCCGTTTCTCCACTACCGGCGATAATATTGCCTATTCAGATGGATATATGATGATTCGGATACCGGCCGGTTCATTGACCATCGGCGCCGGGCATTACCTGGCCATCAGCTTTACTAATACCACTTCAGCGGACCAGGATATGGAGACCGATGGAAGCTCATACCTGGTAACGCCGGTGGACGACCCCGGTTTCCCGGTGCCGGAAATGGCCGCCGGTATACTCCTGGGGTTAGGGCTAGCCGGCTTAGCGACTTATCTTCTCATCAAGAGAAACAAGGTTAAAGCAAAACTTTAAAGCTAACCATATTTCAGTTACAGAAGGGGGAGTAGTGATGCTCCCCTTTTTTGCCTGTTGTATCTTTTTTTTACCCTTCGGACCGATATTTTCAAGAGAAAAATCAGGGTTCTCCATATTTCTCCGAACAGGAATATCGCTGAGGTCTTATACGAAAATAAAAATATTGATTATGTGTGCGGAGGTTTGCAGCCGGATGAATTCAACAACCTTGGTGCGGTCCGGGTGGACGTAACAAAAATCAATTTCGGCGACAACGAGTTCGACGTCGTGATCTGCAATCATGTTCTGGAACATGTGGCTGATGACGCAGGAGCCATGCGGGAAATACATCGCGTTCTGAAAACAGATGGATTTGCGATTCTGCAGGTTCCTCTGGCACTGGACCTGCAGAAAACATTAGAGGACAGCACACTACGGACCTGCAAAGAAAGGAAGAGAGCTTTTGGTCAATCGGATCATGTGCGGCTCTATGGTCTGGACTATTTTGACAGGCTTCAAAATGCCGGTTTCAGGGTAGTGAGAGATAATCCATTTACGAATCAATGGCCCACCGAGCTTCAGAAGCACTGTCTGGACAAAAATGAAGATGTAATAATCGCTTACAAAAACTGAAAATAATTGATAGCAGTAATTTTTTATCGATTTAATTGTTTGAATTCCCCCGGCAAATTATTTTTCTACACTTCTTTAAACCAATACGACTGTCTCTAATTTTCAAAGAGGAGGTTCAATGCGCCGTTTCTTCACGTCCGAAAGCGTCACACAGGGACATCCCGACAAGGTCTGCGACCAGATTTCCGATGCGATCCTTGACGCGATGATCGCCCAGGATCCCCATTCGCGCGTGGCGTGCGAAACCATGGTGACGACCGGGCTTGTGATCATTGCCGGTGAGATAACCACCAGGGCGTATGTTGATATCCAGGGTGTCGCGCGTGAAACGATCAGCATGATCGGCTACAACGACCCGGAACTCGGGTTCGACGCCCAGTCGTGCGGAATCCTCGTGTCCGTGCACCAGCAGTCGCCCGATATCTCGCAGGGCGTGACCGAGGGACAGGGGCTTCACAAGGAGCAGGGAGCCGGCGACCAGGGCATCATGTTCGGCTACGCCTGCAAGGAGACAAAAACCTATATGCCGGTGCCGATCTACTACGCTCACCGGCTCGTGGAAGAATTGACAAGAGCGAGAGAGTCCGGCAGGATCCCGTACCTCCGGCCCGACGGCAAGTCCCAGGTGACGGT
>CAISVC010000342.1 GCA_903888815.1 uncultured Fibrobacterota bacterium | reverse complement strand
GGCGGCCCCCACGCCAGCGGGATAACGCGGAGCGAAGGCGCTACCATGAAGACCGTTTTAAGCATGAAAAAAAAGACGACGGCGATGACACCGCCGACAAGTCCCTGAATCATCCCCTCGATAATAAACGGCATGGCGATAAAAAACCTGGTTGCGCCGACGAGGTGCATATTCCGTACAAGTTCATTGCGCGCATAAATCGTGAGTCTGATGGTATTGGAAATAGTGCTGTGGAGCGTGATGAACATGACGACGGCTAAAAAAATGACACCGATGTAAAAGTACCATTTGAATTTCGTCAGGAAATCCATCCATTCGCCGGCATAGCGCACGGCTTCGACGCCGTCAAGCGCTTCGAACCGCTGTTTCAGCCCGGCTGCAGCACTTAACGATTGATAATTCTTTTTCGCGGTGATCTCGATGGATACCGGAAGGGGGTTCTCATTCACGGCGCCGAGCATCTCCCGGCCGTACATTGCAGCGAAGCGCTCCCATGCGGCCGATTTATCAACGAGCGCCGCCTGATGCACCTGCGGCAGATTGCGGACCGCAGTCAGGAGCGCGGCAAGCGATGCGGGGTCGGCGGCGGTTCGTTCCTTGACATAAACGACAAAATCAGCCCTTTCCACCGCTTTCTCGAGAAGCGCCCGCACGCTGATCACGCCGACAGCGAGGACGCTGGCGAGCAGCAGCACGACGGCGATCGTGACGATCGATAAAAACGTCATGAGCTTTGCCTGAAAAAAACCGCGTATCCCTTCGCGGATAAAATAGAACAGGGTTCCCATGGCAATCACTGCACCCGGACAAACCCGGAAGGGGTGAGTTTCAGGATGACCGCCTCGGTATTGGTTCGGCTGTTCCGGTCGATCGTGATAACGCCCGAAGTTCCTTCGAATTTCTGCGTATTGGCAATCGATTCCGCAATACGCGGGGCCTTTGCAGAGCTTCCGGCATTTTCGAGCGCTGTTGCCATGATCGTTCCCGCGTCATACCCGAGCGCGACCACGCGATCGGGCTCCTCGTGAAACCGGGAAACGTATTCTTTCCTGAACTCCGGCCACTTTTTCCATGTCGAATCGGGTTCGAAGGGGGCGGAGATGACCGCATTCTGCACGTACTGTTTTCCGTCAGCGAGCGTTTTTGCGGAACGCCACCCGTTTGAACCAAGAAGCTGCGCTTTGATCCGGTTGAAGGCGACCTGCGGCGCAAGCATCACCGCATCGTCCGCATCGGAGGGTATGAAAATCGCGCCGATCGATACCGAAGAATCCGCCCATTTGACGCTGTCGGCGGGGGTCATACAGGTGACCGGCTTATAGCCGGCCCCGCTTGTTCTGGCCGCCTGATCCAGCTTCCGCAGCAGCAGTTTGCGCCGCAAATTTACGAACTGCGCGGTAAAATCGTTCCTGCCTTCATCGAAATATTCTTCGTCGAAGACCGAACCGCCGTTTTTTGCTATTTCATCCTTGAAAATGGCGGCCATGGCGGTGCCGTACGGCGTGCGCGGGGCAACGGTGGCGAATTCTTTTATGTTAAGGTTCATGAGCGCATAGCGTGCCAGTTTTCGCGCCAGAACCCCGATCGTTATATTCATCTGGAAAATGGCAGGGCCGAGTTCGGCTATGCCGTCGTCGGTTGCCGTGGGGGTGAGCATGACGGTCTCTTTGCCCAGAAGCATCCCTGCGGCGGCTGTCGCGGTAGCGGAGAGCATGGGTCCAACGATCGCGGGAACCCGGTCGAGGAGCTGCGCGGTTTTACGCACGGTTTCAATGAGCGATCCCTTCGTATCGTACGTGATGACGCTGATTTGGAGCTGGTGCCGCGAGTTGTATTTGTCAATTGCCAGCCGCAGGCCCTGCGACACCCGTTTGCCGACGTCGGCGTCATCGCCCGAGAGGGGCGCCAGGAGGCCGATGGAAACCTGATTTTTCAGCTGCGGGGCATTCAGCAGATCGCCGATCTCGGTTTCGTAGCGGGACCGGGGAAAGGCCTCGCGGAATTCGGCGAGGCGGGTTTTCGCTCTGCTGATGTCGCCCGAAGTCACAAGCTTCCTGATCTCGCAGTAACGCGCAATTTCTCTGACAGCCGGATGATTATCCGGTCCGTTGCCGGCATCGTGGAGCGCGGAAACATCCAGAGCGTTCGCACAGACCGTTTCAACGTTTTTCGTGATGAGAGAGTCAAGATCACCGGAAACGCCCCCGGAGAGCGCCTTTGAAAACGATCCAAGCGCGGCACCGTACGATCGGTCCCTGGCCAGCACGAAACCGTGAAGGTAATGCATGCGGGGCATGAATGCCGATGAGGGGTACTTTTTTTCATACAGCTCGAAAAGACGGTTGACCGCAGCGAAGTCCCCTTTCCGCGCCAGCGCCTCGGTAATGAGCGGGACCAGATATCCGGCTGCCGGGTCTTTCCCGAACGTTGTGAGGAAGTCGCGGATCGTCGCGATCGTCGAATCATAGGCACCGGCCTTATAAAATTGTACCGCTTTCGAAAAGACATCGGCGGCACTCCCGATGGAAGGAACGGTTTCTTCCGCAAAAGAACCGGCTCCAATGAAAAAAATCAGTAAACCGAAGCGGCTTCGCTTCATGCTCTGTTACTCCAGGTAGACGGTTCCGAATTCGAGCGTATCAAGCGCGGCAATATGTGACCTCAGTTTTTCCTGCTCTGACGCGCTGTTTTTCGGGGAAAATTTTTCAAACACCGCTTCGCGCACAAGGATCGGAGCCCGGCAGCGGAGCGCCAGGGCAATCGCGTCGCACGGCTTTGATTCGAGGTGATGCATGCCGCCGCCGGCAGAAATTTCAAGCCGCGCCATAAGGCACTGCGACGGTGAGAGATGGAAAATTACCCGGACCAGGGTTCCGCCGAGTTTTTCCAGGATACTCTTTGCCATATCGATCGTAAGCGGCCGAAGGGGCATTAGTTTGAGCGTTTCGATGGCGATAGCGCCCGCTTCAAGCGGGCCGATCGGAATCGGCACCATGCGATTGCCGCCCGTTTCCTTCAGAATGATAAGCGGCGAATTTTCAGCGGGATCCACGGCAAAGGAGGCGAATTCGACTTTGACGAGCATGTTCTTCCTGTCCTTAAGCACGCACATCCCGTTAACGGCGGGAAGCAAAGAGGTCAGGGGTACGGTGCAGCAGCTATTTTACTTTTTTCGCGACGTTGGGTGCTTGTTTTACCGGCGCAGCTGTTTTTGGCGCGGCCGGTGCGACAGCTTCTGTTTTCGGGGCTGTTCTGGGAACGAACGGCTGTTTAATTTCGGTCTTTTTCTTAGCATCAAGCTCTGCTTTAATCTCCTTTTCCGCCAGCATCCAGTCCTGCATATGATAGCCGTGAGCTCCGCCCCGCTTGAGGAAGAGATGGTACGCGCGTTTTTCAATCATTTCTTTCATGGATTCCATTATTGCCTCCTCTTAATGATAGTATGGTGAAGATGGTTTGCCGCTCTGTTGAGAAAATCAAGAAATGCAAAATGTAAGTATACATTATTGCAGGGGCGGGCAGCAACGGCCGGCATGAAAGGCGGACTCACCGTGAATTGCCGGAATCGCCGCGGAGATTTGCGGCCGCGGTATCAAGCGAGTCCTTGCCGGGCGGAGGGTTGCCCGTGAGGTTCGTATAGCCCGAATCGTCGATCAGATGATGAAGATAGAGGTTGGCGGCGATCACCGCGACCCGCTGTTCAATGAAGGATGAATTGGGATTCACCGGCGAGACCCTGCTCGGCTTGGCGAGAACGGCCGCCAGCAGGGCGGCCTCGTTCGGCGAGAGGTTCCTGCACGACTTCTTGAAATAGAGCCGGGATGCCGTTTCACAGCCGAAAACGGTTTTCCCCCACTGGGCGTAGTTCAGGTAGAGCTCCAGAATGCGTTTCTTTCCGAGATATTTTTCCATAAGCAGCGCATAGATGAGCTCTTTGTATTTCCGTTCGTAATTTTTATCGTTTGTCAAAAAGAGGTTCTTTGCCAGCTGCTGGGTGATGGTGCTGGCGCCCATTTTTATTTCATTCTGAACCCGGTTGTATTCGATCGCGGTGATGATCGCCTCCAGATCAAAACCCGGATGCGTATAGAAACCGTCGTCCTCGGCCGCGAGTACGGCATGTTGAAGCCCTATTGAGATGGAGTCGATCGGTACGAAAACCTGCACGAGCGTATCGTGCCGGCCCAGGGTCGCGCGGTAGCGGGACATGTAGGCGGTCTCTATCGGGTTGCTGTTCTGAAGTTCTTTCACCTGATGCAGGGGGGCCACGACGAACTGAAACACGGCATAGAGCGCAATGGTTCCGGCTATGGAAAAAACCACGGCATAGAGCAGAAACATCCCTTTAATCAGCAGCCAGATTACGGAGAGTATCCGGCGGGGGAGGCTTACAGCTTTTTTCATGTAGGCTGTTTTTGGTTTATGCATAATCCTGAGAAAACATATCGCTTGAAAAATTGAATGGCATCAGCAATTATACCGTGTGCAATCAGGGGATGGGTGACCGCTGACGTTTCTGCAATGACCGCTAAAAATACCTTGAGGCCGCGCGCGTCGCAATAATCTGGACTGATGATAGCAAAAGTTCCTATATTTTTTCTATCGGTTTTATTCCTAGCCCGAATATCAGTTATGCCGAATGTCCGGGAGAAGGTATATTATCGGCTGTCGAAAGAAAGGAGATTTTTATGACATCTGCATTTAATGAAATTAAAAACAAGGCGATAGCGCTTTTACGGCCTCAGGAGCGGGCCGAATTGGCGCACGAACTCATTTCGAGCCTCGAAAAGGAGCATGATTCCGGGATTGAAAACGCCTGGGACATTGAAATTCAGCGCCGCGTTCAGGAAATTAAAAATGGGACAGCCAAAGGCCGGCAGGCCGAGAATGTCCTCGCTGAAATCCGGGCAAAATATTCATGAAGCCGGTCAACATTTTCCCTGGGGACAAGGTCATTTATGTTGGGAGAAATATCTTAGAAGAAACCTTGCCGGGGTAACGGTTATGGTTGAGCCGATCCGCGCCGGGAAATGGCCGGTGTTCCCGGTGACGAGGCAGTCGGCGGCCGCAGAGAGGGCGACCTCTGCAAACGGCATATCGTCAGGATCTTTCAGTCGCACATTGTGCGGGACAGCGACCACGCATTTTCCGATCTCAGTCAGATAATTTAAAACTGTCGTGACCTCCGATTTATCGAACCCGAAACGGGGACGGGTAAGTACTTCGCGGTATTCGGCAATAATACGGCTGTCGAAACAGATTTCTATTTTCTCCTCAAGGACGAGCCCGAGCACTGCGGCAGGTTTTCCGAAGGGATTTAAAAGCGCCGATACGATAACGTTGGTATCAACGACGATCAGCACTTCTCCTCCTCTGCCGTGTATTCCCGATCTCGCCGTTGATTTCCTGCAACGTCATTCGATCGTTTCCCGAGCGCAGTGATTGCAGCTGCAGAGCGGTGACCGCGGCTGTGGCCCTTGCTTTTCTGATAGTACGTACCGTTGTTTCCAGGTTCTTGTCGGAAAGCGGCGTCAGCATTGCAATGGGTTTTCCGTTGGACGTCAGGATCATCTCGTCGTTTTTTGCAAGCTCTTTCCACAGCTGTCCCGGTCTGCTCCTGAAATCCCTGACGGTGACGAATTTCATGTATACCTCCCTGAAAAGGGACAAGACTATTTTCCGTCTCATTTTTAAAATATATTATACACAGTTGTCACACAATTGTCACCCATTACGAAGCCGCCGGTGATACGGCTATTATTCACGCCCTATTAACAAAGCCGTTCAGAAATTATTTTTCATAGACTTTTCCAAGCCACCGACTGACAGGCAACTATTCATGCAACAAACTGTCCCGGATAAAAACGACACCATCACCATCGTCGGCTGCGGCGGGTTTATCGGGTCGCATCTGCTTGACCGGCTGCTTGAGGCCACCCATTATCGGGTTATAGGGATCGATCTGGTTTCCGGAAAAATCTCCCGCCATCTCAACAACGACAGGTTCAGTTTTGTAAAGCTTGACATGCATGACATTCCGTCAGTGAAACCGTATATTGAGCGGAGCGGCATTGTCATTCTTCTCGCCGCGCTGTGCAACCCCTCGCTCTACACCACGCGTACGCTCGACGTGATCGACGTCAACTGCACGGGAACGATTCCACTAATCAACATGTGCGCGGAAGCGGGCGCGCGGCTCGTGTATTTTTCGACGAGCGAAGTGTACGGCAGGACCGCCGCGTCGCTGGCCGGCCGCGGCGACGATGCGGAAAGCTGCCTTCTGCGCGAGGACTGCAGTCCGTTTATTCTGGGGCCTGTTGAAGCGCAGCGGTGGAGCTATGCGTGTGCGAAACAGCTCATCGAGCGGGTCGTCTTTGCCTGCGGACAGGAACATGGTCTCAATTACACAATCGTGCGGCCGTTTAATTTTATCGGGCCGCGCATGGATTTTCTGCCCGGTATCGACGGCGAGGGGATCCCGCGCGTACTGGCCTGTTTCCTGAGCGCGCTTATTGCGCGCAAACCTCTGCGCCTTGTCGATGGAGGGCGGAACCGCAGGTGTTTCACCTGGATCGGCGATGCGATTGACGCATGCATGAAAATCCTGGAACGGCCGGAGGCTGCGCGGAATCAGATCTTCAATATCGGGAATCCGTCGAATGAAACGACGATCGCGGAACTGGCGGATCGTATGATACGGCTCTGGCGCCGGCAGGTACCGGGAGCGTCGGCGCATGGTATAGCCGTCGAAGAAATCTCCGCCCGTGATTTTTACGGCCCCGGCTACGAAGATTCGGACCGCCGGCTTCCTGATATCGGCAAGGCCGAAAGGCTTTTAGGCTGGGAGCCGAAAACCGGTCTGGAAACCGCGCTTGACACCACCATAAAGGCCTGCATCGATCTGTACTGTCCGGCGCTCCGGAAGGAATGATCCCGTGGATGCAACGGTTTCCGTTTTTATCCCCGCCTACAATGCCGCTTCCACCATCCGATCGGTCATCGACCGCGTTCCGCCGCGGTTGTGGCGGCAGCTCAGGACGCTCTGGATCATCAATGACGGTTCCACGGACGGTACCGACGGGGTGATTGAGGCGCTTTCGCGCCGGAACGAAGCTATTCATCCGGTACACTGGACAAAGAACCGCGGTTACGGAGCCGCGGTGCGGCAGGGGCTTGCGCTCTGCAGGGATGACGGATGCGACTACGCCGCCTGTATGCACGCCGACGGCCAGTATCCTCCCGAGGCGGTGCTTGAGTTCACGGAGGCCATGGCAGCGCGCGGCATCGACCTCATGCAGGGGTCGAGGGTCGCCTCCGGAACCGCGCTGTCGGGCGGAATGCCGCTCTACAAATACATCGCCGGCCGCTTATTGACCGTTATTGAAAACATGACCTTCGGGCTTCGAATGAGCGATTATCACAGCGGTTTTCTGGTTTACGGCAGGAAAACGCTTGCGGCGCTGCCGTTTCACCGCTTGAGCGAAAACTTTGATTTCGACCTTGAGGTGATCGCGGCCGCGCGCGCCCGGAAACTTGCGATAGGAGAACTGCCCATACCGACGCGTTACGCCGGCGAGGTGTCGCACTTGAAACCGGTCAACTACGGATGCAGGGTTCTGGGGGTACTGGTCAAATATTTGGCGGGATATTATAACAAGTGAAAGCCATCGGATATTTTATTCAGGAGTCACCGCAGCTTGCCTCGCTCTCTGCCTGCAGAGACTGCTCCTGCAGGCGGCTTATATAAGCCGCCCCCTATGTTCGCTCGACAACCTCGGTGACTCCTGAATTTGTATTGGTCTCTTTATTCCCTGAAAAGGTCGCAGCCCTTTAAATTAAGACTCTTTCCAGAACCTCTCGATTTTTTTAACCACAAAGAATGTGGCGATGCCGATCGCAATCATTGTCAGAATAAAAATCGGGTATCCCAGTTTCCAGTTGCTGAAGTGAATCATGCCGGAGAATTCCGACATGCCGCCGACACCCGCAAAAAAACTTGGTACTGCAACCGCGATAACGATGGCATTGAGGTTTTTCATCATGACGTTGAGATTGTTGCTGATGACCGAAGCCCGGGCGTCCATGAGGCTCGAGAGCACCTGCGAATAGACCTGCGCCATTTCATGGCACTGGGCGTTTTCAATGGACAGGTCGTCGAGAAATTCTATACTTGCCGTGGACAGGGCAAGCCTGACGGCGCTCGTTTTCAGCTTGTCGATGACCCGCCGGTTCGAGCTTATCGCGTCAAGGTAGAACACGAGGCTTTTTTCCAGGTTGAACATGTTGAGCAGCTGGCGGTTGCTGGCCGATTTGTTGATTTCCTGTTCGAGCTCGTCGCTCATCATGCTGATGACTTTGATATGCTCCTCGAAGTGCCATGTGCAGCGGTAGATAAGCTTGAGGATGAGGTCCTGCAGAGATTCGACCCTGTTGAATTGCCTTCCGTCAAAAAGCGGGATATCATCGGTCAAAAGAATGACGAGGGTCCCGGAGAACAAAAACAGCCCGATCGACTCGATCCTGAACAGAAAATTGTCTCTGGTGCTGTAACGCTTGGGACGTTTGATGATGAGCGCGATATGGTCGGGTTCGAATTCCATGCGCCCGAGCTCGTTGGGGTCGAGCGATGACTGGAGGGTGTGCTCATCGATCTTGAGATCTTCAAGGAGGTGTTTCCGTTCCGCTTCGTCGGGACTGATATATATCAGGATGGAACCGTGGTTATCCGCGGCATCGATGATTTTGTCTTCACTGATAATAAATTGTTTTACCATGGCAAAGCTCCCGGCAGCCTGAAAAGGACACGGATACAACTATGATAAAAATAATACATGCTTTTTCAATTAGTGTGCATGATATGTTATCCGCCCAGTATCAGCGAAGCGCAGAACGCGCCTGCCCCTGCCAGGTAAAAAAGCCCGTCGGCCATCACGTTGAATACCGCCGGAATATAGGACTTGAGCCGGGGGTTCCACTTGACGAACAGCGCCGCGTAAAGGAGCGAAGGGATCTGTGAAAGAAACCGGATGGTACTCTGATAGCGGCTGGTTTCAAGGCCAGTCAGCCACGGAACAATGATAAGCACGCCAATGCACAGCGCGATGATAAGATAGATTGCTTTACGCGCGCGCTTTTCGCCCACAATGGTGATAATCGTCTCCCTGCCCATGATCCGGTCGCCCTCGATGTCCCGCAGATCGAAGATGAGCGAGCGCAGGAACGCGAGAACGAAAATCCAGCCGAAACCGGCGATGATCAGGGAATTGACCGTAAAAAAGCCGCTTATCGCCTGCGGAATGAAGGTCAGGACCGTTCCCCATGCAAGCGCCACGAACAGGTCGCGGGAACCCGGTATATCCTTGAGATTTTTATACCGTAAGAACCGGCGCAGGAACGGAGGCACGATGGTCACATGGTAGACCGATCCTGTGGCCGTCGCAAGCAGCATCAGGAAAAACAGCAGTTTACCTGAGGCAATGCTCACCATCAGGAGCCCTGCAATGCTTGCGGCTGAAAGGGAAAAGAGTAGGGGCTTGTACTGATGGTAGAACTTATACCGTGAAACACCGAGGTGCTGCGTTGTTTCCAGGCTTGTCAGGCTGTTCCAGAGATACAATGAAAGGAAATAGAGAAACGCCAGCGCTCCGCCGCTCCAGCCGAAGGCCATGGCCTGCATCCGGCAGGAGACATAGTAGACCGCAACAGCGCCGAGGGAGACGAAGATGTTCAGGTTGGCGGCAATGTCGAGGAGCCGGCGGACGACGTTCGGCACCGTACGTTTCTGGGTCTGGTCCATGAACCGGAGGTAGTCAATGACGCGCTTGATCATCCAGTTGGGGGTCGACGCTCCGGCGGTGATGCCGATAAATTTGCAATGGGCAATGGCCTTCCAGTCGATCTCCTCCTCGGTTTCCACGAGCTGGGTCGGCGTTCCGCAGTTCTGTGCAATCTTCGCAAGGCGCTGCGTATTGGCGCTGTTTCTGCCGCCCACCACGATCATCGCGTTCACCTGCCGTGCGATGACTTCGGTCTCCGCCTGGCGCTCGTCGGTCGCGGCGCAGATGGTTTTTTTGACAATGACCTCCCGCTTCCGGTAACGTTCCCGGATTTTTGAGGCGATTTCGTCGAACGCGGTGCGGTCAAAGGTGGTCTGGGACACGAGACATACTTTCTCGAAATCGGGCAGCATAGCCACGTCTCCTGCGGTGCTGACCAGATGGCCCGCATCGCCGGCATAGCCGAGGAGGCCGATAACCTCGGCGTGGCCCTTGTCGCCGGCGATGATAACCTGATACCCCCCTGCGCGGTACCGTTCGATCACTGTGTGCACGGTCTTGACTTTAGGGCAGGTGCCGTCGATGATGGCGTGCCCCCTGGCGATGTATGCAGCCTGCGTTGCCGGAGGAATGCCGTGGGCGCGGATGAGGAGCGTGGACGGGGTGGCAGCCTTGCCGTTTTCGTCAAGCTCGGTGACGTTGCGCTGCCTGAGCATGTCGATGGTCTGCCGGTTGTGGATGAGCGGGCCGATGGTTTTGAGGCCCTCCGGCGTTTTGCCGGCGTTTTCGAGCGCCAGGTCCACGGCGCGTTTCACGCCCATGCAGAACCCGGCGGTCTTTGCGGCAATGATTTTCATAGAGATTACACTTTTTGGGCGTTTCCCTGCGTCCGGACTAACGCAAAAACAAACAAAAAAAGCACAACTTCCACGATGAAATATACAATTCTTTTCTATCAGGACTGTGTGCAAATGATTTGTATATGCCATTCCATAGTGTGAGCGTTGCGGGAGTGTGAGGCGTCTACCGCGGAGCGGAAGACATTGCCGAACACTTCCGCAGAGAAGGGTGTGCCGAAGACACGAAGTGGCTGAGGCCAGGGGAGAAACTTCTCCCCACAAAAAAAATTATTAAGCTTTATATTCATCCAAAACTGATTTTTACTTCATATGCCGCCGGTAATCTCCGTTCAAGCCCTGTCAAAATCCTTCGGCAGGTATTCCATCCTCGAAGATTGTTCGCTTGAGATCAGTGAGGGAGAAGTCTACGGCCTCGTGGGTTTGAACGGCGCGGGAAAGACCACGCTCATCAGGCTGCTCCTCGGCGTTCTGAAAGCCGACCGGGGCGTGCTTTCGGTGCTCGGCGGAGATCCCTGGTCGCACGATGCGTCCCTGCACCGGCGCATGGGCGTGGTGCTCGAGCACGACGGTTTCTGGGGCAACCTCACCTTTGAACAGAACATGAAGATTTTCGCCGCGGCCAAGGGCATCGCATGGAAGGACGCCGCGCGCTATATGGAAGAGCACTGGAGCCGGACAAGCCTTTACAAAAACAAAAAGGCGGTCAAATTTATCTCGCGCGGCCAGCGCATGCAGTGCGCGCTCTGCAGGGCGTTTCTTGGATGGCCGTCCGTGTATTTCTTCGATGAACCGGCAGTCGCACTCGACGTGGACGCCTATGACCATTTTAAAAACCTTGTCGCAGCTGCCCGGGGCCGCGGCGCCGCGTTTCTCATCAGTTCGCACCAGCTCAACGCAATCGATGACCTGTGTGACCGTGCCGGCATGCTGCACGATAAACGGCTTGCCGAGCTTCCGCGGGGTGCCGGAGGGCGTAATGGCGGTGAGCTCTGGTCGATTGAAGCGGACCAGAAAGCGGAGTGGGCGGAGGTTATAAAGAGCGTTTGCGGAAGCGAACCCTCGTGGAACAATGGCGAATGGCGGTTTGAGGTACAGGATTCTGCGAGAGCGATTCCGGCGGTCATCAAACGTCTGGTTGAGGCGGGCTGCGGCATACACAAAGCGGCTCCGGTGCAGAACGAATTCAGCGAAACCATCAGGAACGAATACCGGCGGAAAGCCGCGCCGGACAGCGGGGGGCGCGCGCCATGAGCCAGATCATGCTGATGTTCAGAAAAGAGTGGCTCAATTTCGTAAGGGGCGACCGGAGCGTTCTTGTCGTTTACTTTATCATGGTGGCCGGATGGGGCGCTTTGCTTGCATCCATGAATACCGGCGGGCCCACGACCGCGCCGCTGTGGGTCGTGTTTTTCTCAATGATCATCGCGGCGAATTTTTCGAGCACGGTATTCGTGCTGGAGCGGATGAGCGGCTCGCTGGAAATACTCCTGACATCCGGATTGTCAAGAAGCGCGATACTGTACGGCAAGATGCTGTTTATCGTGCTCATGACCCTGTTGCTCGGCGGGGCATGTGCGGTCTGCGCACTGCTGCTCAGGCCGTATGTAGCGGCGCTGCAGCGGGCGCCGGCGGACCTCCGGGACCTCTGGCCGTATTTCGCGCTGTATGCGGGCGCGACCTTCATGAACGCGGCAAGCAGCGCCTACTTTTCGGTCTGGCTTCCGAACCCGCGGCTGCTCCATTTCATCAATCTGCTTCTCCTCGGCTTCATCATGACCGGCTATATGGCGGTTTCATTCATTCATCCGATCTCGCTCTATTGTATCGCCGGACTATTGGCGCTCCTGGGTGTTGCCTTTGCCTTTCTTGCCAAACGCGAATTCGAGAGCGAACGGATCATCAAACCCGTGGTGCTGTAAATTGCAGCTTATTCCCGCCGATTAACCTGAAAGCCCGGTTTTTCAGCTCTTTGCTATAGCGCCCTATATTACAAGCGTTCGATTGACACCGGAGTCACCTGGCGTGCTAAAAAAATGTTACCATAATATTTAGCATTTTATTATTATAACTTACTTATTTTTGCTTTAAAATAGATTAATATCCTGTTTTTTGTTACCATTTTTATTGATCATTTTTTATTTTTTTGTTGCAGGATCCGGTTATTAATGATAACTTGATTATATAGTACCATAGTACCATCGAATGCCTCGAAAAATCGAACTTTCTTTAAATCTTTTCCAGGAGGGGTTATGACGTCTTTAATTAAAAGCTCTTTCTATCGCATTTCTGCATTTTTGCTTTTCGGACTTTTTATTCTCAATGCCAATGCCCAGAACCTTCTGACCGACCCGAGCTTCGAAGCCGGCGGCGGCGACCCTGCGTGGCAGATGAACACCGCGGGCGGTCGCTTAATTGACGCTACCGTGGCCCAGAGCGGAACCCACAGCCAGGAAATAACCGCTCTGACCTGGGGTTTCCCGCGCGCCGTATGGCAGACCGTAGCGGTCACCGCAGGCACTTCGTACGACGTCTCCGGATGGCTGAAGACCGATACCGTCCGCGTCGCCACCGCTCAGATCATGATTCTATGGTTCAACTCCGCCACGCCTCCTCAGAATCAAACGCCTGTCGGTTTCATGAAAATCGATACGGTGGGCAAGCTTGCGGGGACGAATCCATGGACAAATCTGACCAAAACCGTTACCGCACCTGCCGGTGCCCTGTCGGCGCAGGTCTATCTGGAATGCACTGCCGTCGTCGGC
>CAISVC010000341.1 GCA_903888815.1 uncultured Fibrobacterota bacterium | reverse complement strand
ATTCCGATCGATATCATCACATATCACTGGTACGGTTCGACGAATGATTATTTCTTTCAGGCCGAACAAGAACAAATTTACTATACGTATGCCTGCAATTCTCTTCGTGGCAATTATCGTCCCAATGCAAAAACAGACTGCAACGAAATGGGAACATTTTCCAGCGAGACTGGATATTCGCCCGCTGATCCCTATTGGTGTTATGCCGGGGCAGTGTTTGCCTACCAATACGCACAGATGTGCCTGGCCGGGGCAGATATAGCAGGAATGTCGCAGCTTATGGCCCAGCCGGGCAACTTTCCCGACGTTTCGATGCTGGACTGGAACACGGGAAGAGCGATTGCGCGCGCCCGCGTCCTCGAGCTGCTTACCCGCACAATGGGACCGGGTGATTCGCTGGTGACGGCTTTGGCATCGGACACCTCGGTATTTGCCCTGGGCTTTATCACGCCTGCCGGCGAACACAAGGCGCTTGTCGTAAACAAACACAATGCCCAGATTACCCTCACTTTCCCGCAAGTAATATCTTCTGTAAAGTACGTGGACGTCACTTCCAACCAGGACACTGTTACCACCTACGCAGGAATTGGCAGCAAACAGCTTATCATAAGCGGTTATGCGGTTTGGGTGGCGACGTTCGCGCAGCCGCCAGTGAAGTTTTCACCCGCGCCGGGAGTCTATTCCATTTCAGCGGCAATGACGCTTGGAGTGACCTTGTCTTCAGGCGCTTCTCAAAACGCAATGTATTATACGACTGACGGCAGTAATCCTACTGCCTCTTCGAAGCAATATTCCGGGCCGATAGTCATTACCGGCACAACGGTCATAAGAGCGATTGAGGCGGGAAACAGTGAAATCGTGACCGGCACCTACACGAGTGGAACGCCCCGGATTTCCAACGGAAGTTTCGAGACCCCGGGTTTGGCCGCAGGGACCTTCAAGTACCGTGCGCCCGGTACAGGCTGGAATTTCATTTCACAGGCGGGAATATCCGGTAACAACAGCGGTTTTACATCGTCAAACCCGGGTGCGCCCGATGGTTCACTGGTCCTGATTCTTCAGAATTACGGCAGAGCGCAGCAATGGGTGACCATGAATGCCGGAACGTACCGGATCTCCCTCAGAGCGGCGCAACGAGGTATTTATAACACTAGTACCGGTCAGACTTTCGCGGTGCGCGTGGACGGCACAGAGATCGCGCGCATAACACCCACGTCGACAAGTTATTCTGTATTCAATACGGATACGTTCGCCGTTACCCTGGGCCAGCACATGGTTGAGTTCAGGGGATTGGATCCGAACGGCGCCGACAATACCGCGTTTGTGGACATGGTTTCCCTGTCAACGGTGTCCTATACGCCGGTACGCTATGAATCAAAACTAAAATCTTTAATGTCAATTCACGTTATGGGTGATCGTTTGACACTATCGCTGCCGCAGAGCGATATAATGCAGCCACTGACGGTTCGAATGTTCGATATCGCCGGAAGACTTATTAAAACCCTGTTGAATACCGCGACAAACGGAGGCAGCTTCAATGTTTCATTGAACGGCAAGGGTGCATCTTGGGCGGCGCATGGCGTGTGTTTTCTGAGAATCCTTTACGGGAAGGAAAAGCTATGCGTAAAAATATGCCGATAGCATTATTCCCCGTTCTTAAACTACCGGTCCGAAGCGCCATTCTCTCTCTTGTATTGTTAACTTCTGTATATGCCCAGACGGGTCAGCAGTGGCAGGTTGTTGAAATTACGCTCACCAGTTCGAAAACCTACACGAATCCATCTCAGGATGTTGACGTATCTGCAACGTTTAACGGGCCGGGCAGCACAATGATCACCCGCCCGGCATTCTGGGACGGCGGCAACGTTTGGAAGGTGCGTTTCGCGCCGACACTAGTCGGGACATGGAATTACTCCACAGTCTGCACGGACGCAAGCAATTCCGGTTTGCACCAGCAGTCAGGCGTCATACAGGTTTCCGCCTACTCCGGCAATCTCGCTATTTACAAAAAGGGCTTTATAAAAATCTCACCCACCAAGCGGTATATGGTTTACAATGATGGAACGCCTTTTTTCTGGCTGGGAGATACGCACTGGCAGATGCCTGATTATGAAAGGGATAATGAGTGTAATTATGGTGATCAATGCGGAAGCCAGTTCAAGCATATAGTCAGAGACCGAATGCAAAAAGGATTTACGGTGTACCAGACTTATCCCGATGCGGGCATGAGTGATGGAGGCGGAAATGCCCATGTCGCAAACTGGTGGACAACACAGTTTACACAGCTCAATCCCGCGGCATTCAAGCAATACTTTGATCCGAAAATGAAATACCTTGCCGATAGTGGTTTCGTCGTGGCCCTGGGATGCGGCGTGCATTACAATTCGACCGAAGCGGTCGGATTAGCGGGACTCAAACTGCTGGCAAAATACCTGGTTGCGCGATATGGGGCATATCCGGTTGTATGGATAACGGCCCAGGAAGTAGACATTAAGCCTGAAGAACTTGCCATCTGGAAAGAAGTCGCGCAAACAATAGACGCCAATGATGGCTATAAACATCCGCTTACCGGCCATATGTGCAATAACAATTATATATGGGGAGCAGAAACCTGGCACACCTGGTTTGCGGAACAGGGCGGGCACGGAACCACACGCACTTATCGCGGCCAGGCGTTTTATAAAGGCTTCTGGGATTATGTTCCCACGCAACCTTTTTTGGAAGCTGAGGCAAAATACGAAGATGTTGATTGCGGCGGGCTCAATGATGCAGTTGACGACAGGGTAGCGGCATATAAATCGATGCAATGCGGCAGTCTTGGCTTTACTTATGGAGTGTCCGGCGTCTGGGCTATGAAATGGGATATCGGGGTGCCGGGATGGGACAGTTTCAGCGCGTACCCCTGGTATGTGGGAGTCGATGCGCCAGGATCGACCTACTTGAAATACCTGAAGCAATTCTATACGTCGTTCGCATGGAACAATCTCGTGCCGCGGTTTGGGGACAATGCCTGGTGCTCCTTCAGCAATCCCGAATCCGCAGTCATCACTTCCACGCCCGACGCGCTACGATTTGTCGTCTATTTCTATGGCGCCGGCTCCGCAACCGGGACGCTGAAAAACATGGATGCCGCAAAGACCTATATCGCGCGGTGGTTCGATCTGAGTACAGGAAAGAATGTCCTCATTTCTGACGCGATCAATCCAGTCGGGAGCAGCTGGGTTATTCCGTCAAAACCCGATAACAATGATTGGGTGCTGCTGGTCGAAGATGTGAAGAGCGCTTCTGTGCTGCCTGTGGGCGACGCGCTGCCGATCTCCCAGAATAAAACGACAACCACATCGTCATCCAATACTTCAACTTACAGCGGCGCACAATCGGTTGATGCGAGTCCGCGAACATACTGGTGCGCGGCAAACGGCTCGTTTCCGCAGTGGCTTACCGTCGACCTGGGCAATACCTATTCTTTGTCAACTATTCAGACCGACTTTTACGCAAGCGAAACATGGAAATATAAGATAGAAGGCAGCTTGTCGGGAACCGGGAACTGGACCATGTTGACGGACAAAACCGGAACAGGTTCAGATGGGTATCGCATGAACGACATCGTGACCGGAAACTTCCGGTATGTCAGGATCACGGTCACCGCTTCGTCAAAAGACTGGGCTGCTATCCGGGATTTTAAGGTCTTTGAAAAGCAAACGGTGTTTGTCTCAGACCCGGCGCCAAGTTCGGCGGCCGGAATCACCCAGGCAAAGTCACTGGGAATGACAATGAATAACACGCAAATAGTCTTTCGCGTTGCATGCCCGGGGACGTATACGCTGCGGGTATTCGATGCAGCGGGTAAAACGCACGCGATCTATCGCGGTCATGATCAGGGCCGCTTTATGCTCATAGGGAAAAGGGCCGGAGGGGTATACTTTGCGCAGCTTACGTCGGCGAACGGGAGCTTCATACAAAAAATCGCCGCTTTTTAAGAGATCAGAAAGCTGATGATATGCTGGTTAAAGTTTGGTTACAGTTAACGTAGCAACATATATTAAATACAATATTGCAGAAGGGATTGGTACGGAGTGTGTACTAGTACACTAGCACAGCAAGGGGAAGGTTGTGCGCCCGTGATCTGCGGAAATCAATAAGCGCCTTCTGGTAAACAGATGATGCTTTACAATAGAGTGTTTTATCCAAAAAATACTATGGCAATAACACGGTGATTCTTTTAAAACGCTTTATCGATCTTTAATAAAGGGAGGTTGTTATGCGGGAAAATAAGAGCGGGTTTTTGTCGCTTTTCCCAGTCATAATGGTGATAGAAATACTCTGCTCAATGGATTGCTTCGCAATTGTCTATACCGGTCAGGCTGCGGCGCCGGCTTCCCCTTTGTCGCTCTGGTTCCGCACGGCATCTACCCGCTGGCTCGATGCACTGCCGGTCGGCAACGGCCGCATAGGGGCGATGGTGTATGGTACGGTGGACATCGACACGCTGGCGTTAAACGAATCAACCTGCTGGTCCGGCGGGCCCACGACCACCAACGACAACGCTAATGGAGCGTCGATTCTTCCTAATTTGCAGACCGCGCTCCTGCCGCCGGTGAATATGACGACGGCAAACAGTCTGTTCAGCTCGTTTTGCGGCAATCAGAACAACTACGGAACGAACCGGCCATTCGCCAACCTGAGTATCACGTTTACCGGTGTCAATGCCAATGATACGGTAAATAATTACCGCCGGAGTCTTGACATTTCCAATGCAGTTTCTGAAGTTTCATACGGATATAAGGGCGCGCAATACCTGCGGGAAACGTTCGCAAGCAATCCGGACCAGGTTGTCGTCATGCGGTTTTCCTGCAACCAGTCCGGAAAAATATCCTTTACCGCCAGAATAAACGTGGTCAGCAGAAACGGCGGTACCGGAACCATGCAGGCGAGCGGGAACAATACGCTGCTCTATAACGGTCAGGTGTACAGCGGAACGATACAGACGCGCGCCCGGCTGCTTGCGCTGAACGTGGGCGGAACCGTGACCTCCGATTCGTCAAGGATGCCCAATATGGTAAACGATAATGACCCGGGCGTCCATTATTATGGCTGGTTTTATTCAGGTAATAGAGGGTTAGGTGATTATAATAACGACGGACACTTTTCCGCTACTATTGGGGATTCATGTACCTGTTTGTTTAATGGAACCGGTATCGATTACCTCAGCGAAAGATATAGCGATATGGGGAATGTCGATGTTTATATCGACGGCGTATTCAAGCAAAATGTTAATCTGAATGTAACCGGAGCACGGCAGGTGCAGCAAACTGTCTACAGTATCATCAATTTGACAAAAGGTAACCATACGATTAAAATTGTTAATAAAAGTACTGCGTATGGCTGTATTGACGCATTCAAGGTATATGGTGCTGATTCGACTACCATGACCGACGGCCTTAGGGTAACAAACGCCGATACCGTGGTACTGTTGCTTGCGCTTGCAACCAATTACGACGGCACTGATCCGGCTGCGAAATGTCAGCAGCAGATAACCGCCGCATCGGCAAAATCATACAGTGCGCTTGTAGGCGGTCATGTCGCCGACTATCAGAATTTATTCAACAGAGTGACGCTCGACCTGGGCGCCGCAACGCTTGGCACGCTTCCCACGGATCAGCGTCTGGCGCAGATCAACGGCGGCACCAGAGACCCGTATTTCGACATGATTTTTTACCAGTACAGCCGCTACCTGTTGATTTCCGGCTCGCGCGAAAACTCACCGCTTCCCATGCATCTTCAGGGAATATGGAATGACAATCTTGCGGCCAACATGGGCTGGACATGCGACTATCATCTTGACATAAATACGGAGCAGAATCAGTGGCTCGCCACAACGGGCAACCTGCCGGAAGCCAATGTGCCCGTCATCAATTTCATAAAAAATATTCTGGTTCCTAAAGGCAGAGCTACCGCATCTGTCAATTATGGCAAAGCAGGTTGGGTCGCGCATTTTTCCACCAATGCCTGGGGGTGGAGCTCGGTGATCAACGCGACTGTTTACGGCCCTTTCATGTGCGGGGGAGCATGGCTTGCCTCAGAATTGTGGAAACAGTATGAATTTTTCGGCGATACCGCCTTGCTGCGGTCAACCTCGTATCCGATCCTCAAGGAAGCGGCCCAGTTTTATCTTGCGGAAATGGTGACCTATCCGGGGACAAATTATCTGGTCAACGGGCCGACCTGTTCGGCAGAGCATGGCCAGTTATGCATGATGCCCACCGGCGACAGGACTTTTATCTACGATCTTTTTACGCAGTGTATAAAATCCTGCAACATTTTAAAAACAGACAGCGCCTTCAAGGCGCAGGTCATTGCGGCGCAAAATCGGTTGCCTCCGCTGAAAATAAGCCAGTACGGGCAGTTGCAGGAATGGTATGACGACATTACGAACGGCGATGACGGCCACCGCCACACCACTCATTTAGTCGGCGTTTTCCCTTACGATCATATTACGCCTGAAGAGAGCCCTTCTTTATCCGCGGCGGCACTGCTTTCCCTGCAGCGCCGTCTGCGGAACAGCGGCTGGGAAAACACCGAGTGGAGCGCGGCAAATTCAATCTGTTATTATTCACGGTTCAAATACGGAGATTCCGCATATCTGCAGCTTAACAACTTATGGAGAACGCTTACGGACAAAAATCTATTTACCATGTCGCCCAAAGGCATTGCAGGCGCTGCCGATAATATTTTCGCGATTGACGGGAATATGGCTGCTGCGGCTGGTATAGACGAAATGCTGTTGCAGAGTCATCGCGATCGGATCGAATTCATTCCTGCCCTGCCGCATGCATGGCCGACCGGCAGCGCCAAAGGCCTGGCAGCGCGCGGAGCGTTCGAGGTGGACCTGACATGGGCCAACTCGCGGTTTGTTACCGCGACTATTCTTTCGAAAACCGGCAACCGATGCGGCCTGAAAGGTACCGGGTACTATGTATATGATCAGAACAATAATGCGGTGGCTTGTTCGACGGGCACCAGCCGTACGAGTTTTGCAACGGTTGCCGGTATGAAGTATAGAATTACACTGACTCCGGTGCAAACAGTGACAGCAGCATCGTCAACCAAAATGCCTGTCATGTCAAAGGCGTTCAAAGTTTCAAGTGAAAAATTTACTGTTCCTGTCGCAAACGGCGACAGGCCGGCACGCATATTCGTTTATGATTTGACCGGCCGGTTACATTATAAGGCGATTGTTAAAAAGAGGGTCATCGATCTGCGTAAAGATTTCGGATTGTCTGTTGGGAGCTATATTGTTAAATGTACAGCGGCGCCATGAGGTGAGTAAGGAACCTGAAATTATAAAAAGCCGCAAGGATCCAGTATGAAGCACTTTAGCAAGTGCGGCGTGTTTTTTGTCGTTATAATAATGGCGGTAATAACCCAATCACACGCCGCCAGGTGGTATGTGGCGCCGGGCGGCAGCGATAACGCAGGCGGAACCATAACCGCTCCGTTTGCGACCATGGTTAGGGGGCAGACTGCGGCTGTAGCAGGCGACACTGTTTACTTCCGGGGAGGAACGTACTATTACGCCAGCACAACGGCCGCAATCGGCATCGATCTCACCAAAAGCGGCGCATCCGGAAGGCGGATCAACTACTGGGCATATCCGGGCGAAATTCCGGTCTTTGATTTTTACGGCATGACAGCCCAGCAGAGAATCAAGGGGGTCAACATATCGGCAAGCTGGATCCATCTCAAATGGCTTGAAATCCGGGGTGTACCGCAGAATCTCAGGAACGCGCACGAGGACTGGGGCGTGTATGTCAACGGCGGCAGCAACAACATCTTTGAACTCCTCAACCTGCGTCACAATATGGGGCCCGGGCTTTTTATTATAAGGGGCGGCAATAATCTGGTCCTCAACTGCGACTCCCACGACAACTACGATCTCTATTCGTCAAGCGACGGGTCGACCCCGAACGCGCCGGGTGAAAACGCGGACGGCTTCGGCTGTCATGTCAATCAGGCGGGCAATACCGGAAACGTGTTCCGGGGGTGCCGCGCCTGGAACAACAGCGATGACGGCTTCGACTGCATCAGCTGCCAGGAGGCGGTGACCATAGAGAATTGCTGGAACTGGAGCAACGGATATATTCCCGGGACCACGACAGCGGCCGGCAACGGCAACGGCTTCAAAATAGGCGGGTTCGGCAATCCACCGGACAATTATCCTTCCCCGATACCGCAGCACACGGTCAGGTTCTGCGTAGCGTTCAACAACAGGGCCGCGGGATTTTATCAGAATCACCATCCGAGGCCCAACTATTATTATAATAACACTTCTTATAACAACAGGTCAGCCAACTTCAACCTGCTTGGATACGATCTCAATGCAGGGGCGGACGCGGGCATGGGAATACTGAGAAACAATTTGGCCTTTACCGGAACCGCAGTATCCAACGGGACCGGAACCGGCGTTGATGCAGCCTGCAACTCATGGAACCTGACGGCCAGCACTGTTTCGGCAGTCGATTTTCAGAGCGTTGCGACGACTGGCTGGGAGGCGCCGCGCAGAGCCGACGGCAGCCTGCCGGTGCTTACTTCTTTACATCTTGTCCAGGGCAGCGACCTCATCGATAAGGGTATTAATGTGGGCCTTCCTTATATCGGTACTGCCCCTGACCTCGGCGCGTTTGAATATGGTGCCGTAGGTATAGCGCAACAGCCGTTTCAACCGTACCGTGTCTCCGGAAGTTCTATTGCCAATCCAAGCGGGAATGTTCATGTATTCGATCTGTCCGGACGCTGTATCGAGAGCGGATTCATTAACAGAGCATGCGGAGTTTTTATATATAAATTCCAACAACCTGCCAACCGCACCTATGCCTATCCGGTTTTCCGGAGCAAAGTTGATGTGATAAGCAGCGAAGAAGGAATTCGGAATTTCAGATGATACGATTCAAATACTCTTGCTACAAACAAAGAAAGGGGGACGCGATGTCCTTTATTACAAAATTCAGGGTCGGACTGCTGTTCGCTGTCTTATGCGCAATAACAGCCGTCTCAGCACAGTCCATTACGCTTGATTCGCTGCAGCGGCGTTTTAACGACCAGCGGTTCGGCATGTTCCTGCACTTCAATATGAACACGTACTCGCCGGGGTGGGGAAATGCCCGAGTCAATCCTCTGCTTTTCAACCCCACGAACCTGAACTGTGTCCAGTGGGCGTCGGCCGCCGTGGCGGCAAAAATGAAATGGGCGGTATTAACCTGCAAACACCATGACGGATTTGTTATCTGGCCTTCCAAGCTGACGCCTCTTATAAGTCCAGCGTATACCATTGCGCAGAGCGCTCAACCTACCCTGGACGTTGTCAAGTCGTATACCGACGCGTTCCGGGCAGCCGGAATAATGCCGGGGTTGTATATGTCCGGGTGGGATGTCGCACAAGGTATAGACCGCACGATAACAAATTGGAGCGCCGCCCAGAGGACGTATATCCTCGGACAGATCCGCGAACTGCTCACCAATTACGGTGAAATTCCAATTTTCTGGTTTGACGGTTATTCCTGGGCAATGGGGCACAAAGCCGTTCCCTGGCAGGAAATACGTGACACGATCAAGGCGCTTCAGCCCAATTGCGTTATCGTAGAGACGAACGGCATGAATGAACCTTGGGAATCGGACATACTTTTTATTGAGGAACCTCTTGGGAACTGGGTACCTGCGGGCAATACCTATGCAGCGTGCCAGGCTCAGACCATTTCAAACGGTTGGTTCTGGGACAACAGTGCGGCCACTCTCAGCAGTTTAAAGACGGTTACCTATATCGTGACCGACCATATTAATGCGATGAACCCGCGCTATTGCAGCTTCCTGCTCGACTGCCCGCCGAACCGGCAGGGGCAATTGGACGCGGCAATCGTTACAAGGCTTACTGAAGTGGGTGCGGCATGGACCCCGCCTGCGCGCCTTCGCCTGCCCACGCAGCTGCCCATGATTGAACGGCCGATTACGCCGGTTTCGGCAACGGCGACAAGCGGAACTGCTGCCAATGCCATAGATGACCATAACGATTGGACCGGCGGTCCGGAGTTCCAACGGATTTGGCAGTCGACTGGAAACCTTCCGCAGTCGGTAACGCTTGACCTTGGCAGTATATATAACAACATTACGTATCTCTTTTATTTGCCGAGACGGGAGACCGGCAATACCACCGGCAACATTACCGCATACCGGATTTATGTAAGCACCAACGGAACCACGTTCACGCAGATCACCACCGGTACAGCAATAGGCGGAGGAACATTCGGGACATGGGCTGCGACTTCAGCCATTAAACGCGTTCAGTTTGCCCCTCAGACCGCGCGCTATGTGCGGCTTGAAGCGGTTGCGGTTAACGGCGGAACGGCTGCGGTTATTAATGAGGTAGCGGTTGGAGGCGCTGCACCGACCAGTGCGGTTAAGGAACCGGTTACAAAGCATTCATTACCGGTATACAGAAGCAGTATACGTACTGTAATCGGCCGTTGCAGTTTTGATCCGGCATTTGCAGGCAAGATAAAATCGGTTGGCGTGTACGATCTTGGCGGAAGACTTGTGGGTCTGAAGATTTTTGCGAAGAACAGCGTTGACCTGCAGAAAGATTTCGGGGTTCCAAACGGCGTGTATGTCCTCAAAATGAAGGATGTCGCGAGGTAACGAACCGGAAAATTTATTGCAGGCAATTTCCGGATTAGATTGCTGCAACGGGTCGCATAGCCGATCCGGTGCAGCTTTTTATAAAAAAGCGGTATTGTTTTTCTCTTGTATTCGAATTTTATATACCCTATTTTTAATCCGGTAAAAAGGGGATAAGGCATATTGTGTGCTAGTACACTAATATACCTTGACGTCTATGGTTTTTGCGGAAACAGGTTTCCGCGTGAAGTATAAAGACCAGTCTCAAAATCAATTATTCAGACAGGAGAGGACATGACTCGTTTCAGATTCCTTCCGGCAACAGTTATTGCACTATGCGTACTATACGCGGGCATTTGCCGCGGTGAAGAGAGCGGTACGGCCGTGCAGTTCAAGCTGAAACCTGCGGGATTTGCTTCCATGGAAGTCGGCCAGATAGCTAAAAGCGGTGTAAATAAAAAAACCGGCAGAAACATGGATAACACCTGGATGCGGCAGATCATTTCGGGATTATCGGTTAACGTTTCCTTGAGTGAAAGAAGCTCTCTTATCATTGGTTTGGAAATGCAAATGTATAATGATTTTCCCATCGATATCTCGTTCCCCAACCCGGCGTACCGGTACCTTTATTTTTATCCCTATTTGAGCCAGGCAGAGTATTCTCACTCTTTTGGAGATATTTCAAATCCTTTTCTGACAGTAAGTGCCGGTTATTTTCAGTTCAAGTATAACAGCGATGTTAGAAATCTTGGTGAATACCTTTTCCGTACGGGTACCTATCCGCAATATATCCTGAACGCCGTTGATTTCCCGCTTGCCCGTCTGATGGGGCTGCATGCAAGCATTACGCCATTAAGGAATTTAAAAGCAGACGCATTGTTTTATACAAATCTCCAGTGGTATGCCGTTGGAGACTGGAACCTTGCCGGAATTGCTTCGTATAAAGCGGCGGATATTGTTGAAGTAGGACTCGGACTCACGCTTAACAGTATTATCTCCACGGATTCTACACTAACAACGCCCCATCATCCGTCAACAGTGTTCCATGTTACCCATTACATAGATCCCGCGAGAAAGAATGATTCTGCTTTTTATAGTTTTAAGGGCGCAAAGTTGATGGGAAGAGTATCGATCGATCTGAAGAAAATTCTGCCGGAGAGCGAGATGCTGGGTAAAGAAGACCTGCGGCTGTATGGCGAGGCGGCCATATTGGGATTAAAAGATTATCCACGGAATCTCAGGGGTGGGATATATTATGACAGCATTTTGGAGAGAATACCGATTATGGTGGGGTTAAATTGGCCAACCCATCCATTCGCAGTTTATTTTGCCGCACT
>CAISVC010000340.1 GCA_903888815.1 uncultured Fibrobacterota bacterium | reverse complement strand
TATCGAGCGACTCCGGCGTGGTACGGGAAGCGGCGATCCGTCCGGTTCCCAGCTGATAATCGATGGTGCCGAACATCCAGACCCGCTCCGCATCGAAACGCTGTTCAAACAGCTTTTTAAAGAGATGCGCCGTGGTGGTCTTGCCGTTGGTCCCGGTTATGCCGGTCAGCTGCATCGCTTCAACGTTTACCCGCCAGAGCGCTTTTCCGAGAAGCCCCATGGCGCTGCGCGGATTTTCAACCTGTACCCACGGTACCCTCAGGTTGTCCGGCTTGTTTTGCGAAACCACTGCCGCGGCGCCGCGACCGACCGCATCAGCGATAAATCCGTCGCCCGCCACTTTTGTTCCTGGGATGGCGATGAAGAGGTCGCCTTTCTTCGTTTTCCGGGAATCGAAGGTGATATCGGCGATGTCAGGGTTTCCCGTGCCCCCTGCCGCGATCGTCCTGATATCCGCCTGTTTTACTAATGCATCAAGCATCATCGTTTCTTTCCCCGGCAGCCTCAATTGCCGACAACATACTCCTTTTCCCCGTTATGGTACCGCTCCCACTTCCTCCTGAACCTCGCCGCGTTTTTTTCGATCCAGGCGATTGCGACCTCGTTGAATTCCGGAGACTCAATCGGGCAGACCGGGACCACCTCGGCAAGCATCAGCCTGAGTTCTGATTCAAGGTACGCCTTGAAATCATTTACTCCGAAAATTGCTTTTATTTTTCGCACCGTTTCTATCCTCCGAAAGCGCAGATCAGGGTGCAGGGATGCGCCGTTGCCGTCAGGGTTCCTGCCGGCGGACTCTGGCGCTGTACAGTCCCGGCGCCGACCACAAAAGGCACCAGTCCGTGAAGATTGATAAGGTTGACGGCGTCCCGCGCGTCTTTGCCGCGGCAATCAGGTATCATGCAGCCGCCACCCGGCGCATTAGGCAGCGCATTTTCAGCGCATGCCGTTTTCACGGCGGCACCGGTGGCCGGAACAACGCCGGTTTTCACCATGGTCCCCCGTTCGGGTGCAGCGTGATTATCAAGAATTTTCTCGGCATATTCGAGTCCCGGCCGGCTGATTATTTCGGTCATCATTTTTCTGAATGCCGGTGCCGCAGCGGTGCCGCCCATCAGGTTGGATGCCGGTTCGTCAATGACGACGCCGCATAAAAGCACCGGATGCCCGACCGGCAGAAAGCCGATAAACGAAGCCCATGATTTGGTCTTTGAATAACCGGCCGAATCCAGTTTCTGGGCGGTTCCGGTTTTTCCTGCCACCGCAATATCTCTGATGGCGGCGTTCTTCCCGGTTCCGCTGTCGACTACGGTTTTAAGCATGGCGCACAAACGATGCGCCGCTTCTTCCGCAAGCACGCGCCTGACCGGCTTCACTGCTGCCAGTGCGGTTGCCGTCCCGTCCCCGGCCACTATTTTTTCACCTATCTGCGGTTTGACCAGAACGCCGTTGTTGGCGACCGCCGCGTACGCTACCATCATCTGCAGAAGCGTCACCGAAATTTCCTGTCCGATGCCCATGGTAACGAGCGTCCGGCCCGACCAGGTGCGTACCGGATGCAGGATTCCGTTCTCTTCACCCGGAAGTTCGACGCCGCACCGCATACCGAAACCGAAATTCTGTGCATACCGGAACAGACGGCCTGCGCCGACCTCGGTGGCGATTTTAGCAAAACAGACATTGCTGGAAAAAACCATGGCCTGCGTGAAGGTGAGTCTGCCGAAGGGCTCATGATCGCGGATTGTTTCATGGTTGATCTCGTACACCCCGTGATTGCCGTCCAGCACGTCCTGTTCCTTTTTAATGTTGTCCTGCAGCGCTGCGGCGGCGGTAATGAGCTTGAAGGTCGAACCCGGTTCGTAAATGGCGCTGATACAGGTGTTCTGCCTTTGGTCAAGAGAATACCGGCCGGGAAAATTGGGGTCGAACGAGGGCTCGTTTGCCATTGCAAGAATTTTTCCGGTGGCAGGGTCCATGACCACGCACCTGCCGCCCCGCGCTCTGAGTGCGGCAACCGACTGTCTGAGCACGTTGTAGACAATTTTCTGGATTTCAGCGTCAATCGTGAGATAGACGCTGTTCCCCGCCCGCGGCTCCTTATAGGGGAGTCCTATTTTACGGTACCGTTGATTCCGGCCGTCCTTCTGTACGATCGACC
>CAISVC010000339.1 GCA_903888815.1 uncultured Fibrobacterota bacterium | reverse complement strand
GCTGGCCGTTGATATAGACCCACGCGTGCTGAAAGGCCGCCTCAAAATCGATAAACACCTTTCGTGCGCTGTACTGCGCATCAACGGTAAAGTGTTTCCGGTACCAGACCCAGCCGACATACGCGCTGTCATTGATAAAGAACGGAATACTGGCCGAGTGCGGAAGTCCCACGCTGCTCCACGCCGCATCATTGAAGGCCGTGGCTTCAGCACCTGAAACATCGCCTTTGGTGAATTTCCACCCTGCGTTTATGTTCATTGTGACGCGATTATTAGCCGCATCCGCATTGTGCGCTATGAAAATCACCATGGCAGCCATCGTCATAAATAAAGCACGGTTGTTAATAACCTGAAACATATGGTTCCCCCTTCTTTTAATAGTCTGCCGTTTCCATTGCTTTCACACTATAGTACATAAATTATACCATATATACCATCATGATATTAATAATTACCACCATTTTACCTGTAACGTTAGTGCAAAGGTTTGATAACCAACAGAATTACGTTTTCAGGCATTTTCAGGTCTCTTTGCACATCAATGTTCCTTTTATTCACAACGACCCGCTTGAGGCGTTTTCCGCAAAGATCATAGAGCGAAACTTCAAACGACTTTCCAGTAATATCGGCCGGAATAACAAACGAACCAAACCCGGCCCTGCATATATCCCTTATCCTCTCCCGTGTTACTATTGATAGATGCGACGATGGAACAATTGTTCCTGTCAGACAGGTGCAGTACGCATACAGCTCGGCAGCAGAGGCATACCCCCCATGTCCTGCGGTTGCAGTCAATCGCAGGTAGCGCGCAGGTATCGAACTCCACCGGACAGTTTTTAAAGTGGCGTCATCGGCCCAGGTTCCCGTTGCCCTCTGGGTATAAGTATTGCCGTCCGTGCTCGTCAGAATCGTGTACGCGGTTATATTCCCGTTCGGGTTCCCGTCCTGCCGCGGCGTGTACACCAGTTTTGAAACGGTATAGACAGCGCCCAGATTCAGCGTGATCGACTGCGGAAGAGCAGCCGGGACGGTCCAGGCCGTATGCCACATGGTACTGAAATTTCCATCAATTGCCATGCCCGCCTCATATCCCGGCTCCTGGCTGGTTGCCGCAGCGGTCATGGTTGACTGGAGGACCGGACACAAACTGTCAAGGCTTACAACGGAAAGATTATCGAACTGGGCCGCGTTCCATCCGGTTCCAAGTCCTGCCATGCCGGTGCTGAAGCTTGCGTCGGTGCGGCTGCCTACCTGCGTATTGTCAATGTACCCGGTAAGGGTACTTCCTTCGCAGCGGAGTTTTAACGTATGCCAGGTTCCGAGCGCCGGCGATACCGTTCCTGAAACGACCGTTGTCGAGCAATTTTTAATCGCCCATTGGCCGGTGCCGTAAAGACGAAGGCTGTAAGACTTGGGCGGACATACGCCGGCATCAAACATACGCCCGTACACCGCAGCATAACCGGCATTTTCTATGTAAACGTCTGATTGCACTTCAATATCGGTCCACTGCTGGTCGCCGATTTCCGTGAACGGATCGGCATTGCAATGATAATCCCATTGAATGCCGACACTGGGAATGACCTGGCGGAGCGCCCTGCCTGTTCCGACCGTACGGGTCGCCACCTCGAATGATGCCGACTGGTCCTGGGTATAGCGCGGCGCCTGGCCGATCGAGTCGTCTTCAAAATCGTCGGTATAGGGGAGCGGAAAAGAGGTCATCTGCGGGACCGTATGCGCCGGAACGCCCTTGGTCTGGCCGGTGGTTGTCGTAAGAGAATAGATGCTCCCCGGCGGCACAATGACGGAAAACGTCCCGGCCACAGGAGTGATAGCGGCCTGCTGGATGAATTGCGCGGAAGAGGTCGATCTCCAGACGTGCACCGGTCCCTGGGACACGCCGGCAGCGAGTGCCGCGACGATCGTATCGGTCGATGTTCTGCTGGCAATGATCATGCTGTAATCGCCCCGGCCGGGCGCGCGCAACGTGACATAATACCCGTCGCCGGAAAGCTTGCCGCAACACGGGTCGAGAAAGCGCCATCCCGGTTGCGCGAACTGGGTCACGTGCGCCGCTCCCCAGAGCGCGGGCCGAAGCCAATACGATCCGCTCCATGGCGAATGGGCTACCATGGGGCCGACGCCGGGCCAGGTGACATTATCATAGTAGGCATCGATCGGATCCCAGATTTCAACCTTGGTCATTTTGCCGGCAACATACGAATAGTTGACTATCAAGACAAGCGAAAGCGCCTTGTCCCATCCGTCGCCCATGAAGCTCCACTCCTCGCTCGCCCACAGCGGTTTCCCGGTGGCGAGCGAGGCGGCGTCCGGCGGGTGGTCACCGCCATAGGTGTTGTATCTGCCCACATAGTGATACCCCATGGCGTAGACGGCGTTCCGCAGCGCGGCGTCGGTGGTCATGGCGCTGCCGAGCGCCCAGTAGCTGCCGACGCCTTCGGGCGCGACGATTTTAACATTTGTAAATCCCGCGGCATCAAGCGCCGGCCGGAGCGTATTGACCAGCCAGTTCCTGTCGTAGTGCACCTCGTTCTGCGCTCCGCCGATGCAGTCGAGCGCCAATCCCCACGCCGACTGGGCGCCCTGAAGAAATTTCACCATATACTGGGCGTTGTCCTGTGAAAAAATGCCCCCCGTAAACCATCCCGGAGCGCCCCATTCAAGCGCATCGAGATAGATCGACGGGTTGCGGTTGCGCGCCTCTTTCATGAGCCAGTATTCATACCCGCGCCTGAAATCCGGATTGCTCATTTCGGCCCGCGTGCGGGCGAAACTCGGTTCCGTGCCGCAGGTGGAGTTGACATCGCCGCCGATTTCGACCTTGAGGTGCTGAAAGCCGGCGCCGAAATTGGGCTTGAACAGATAATCGAGGATATCGCTGCGGTACGGCTCGGGGTAATCGATGAGCAGCCGCGAAGATGCTCCTGCGCTTGCCGCGCCCAGACCTTCAAAAGTCCGCCCCGCCGATGCGGTATCGATCGTGATCATGATCGCGGCATTAGCGCCGGTGACAGCATATATCATGGCGAAAAATGCGACGCAGCGTATGACACGATACCGTTTCATGAATTTTTTAATCAATCGTGTTCATTTATGCTTATCTATCAGCTTTTACCTGCACGATATAAACGCCTGCTGCGATACCGAAAATTTTAAGCAGGTCAACACTACTTCGTCAAATATTTGACAACAAAAACTTCCGGCAGCGCCATCGCTTGTAAAGCCTCGAATTTCCGCGTCAGCGCATTCCAGGACCCGTCTAACCGGCAGTGGAAAAGTTTTTTCCCCTG
>CAISVC010000338.1 GCA_903888815.1 uncultured Fibrobacterota bacterium | reverse complement strand
GGGGCCGTATTTGCAATATGCCGCTGAAAAGAAAGCCGACACCATTGAACTGCGCGTGTATCCGGGAGCCAACGGTTCGTTTACCATATACGAGGACGAAGGCACCAATTACAACTACCAGAGTGGATCGTATGCGACCATACCGATCACGTATACTGATAATCCGAGGTGTTTGAGAATCGGGGCACGGAGCGGTAGTTTTACCGGTATGCTTTCGAGCCGCAGATTCAATGTCGTTTACGTGAGCAACGGACACGGCGCAGGGGGGGGTATAACCACGAATCCGGACACCTCGGTACTGTATTCCGGTTCGCTGGTGCAGTGCGGTACGTGCGCGACCGGGGTTGTGGAAGACGCGGCGCCCATCTCAAAGCTCATGCCGCTCAGCATGTCCCGCAAAGTCGCAACTGATCACCTTGTTTTTGATAATGCGTTCGCGGGTAAAACCAAGTCGGTTACCGTATACGACCTGGGCGGGAAACTGCTGGCCATGAAAACCATTAAAAAGAACGCCTTCAGTCTGCGCAAGGATCTCGGCATTCCGAACGGAATATACATTGTAAAGATCAAAACCTTGCCGTGAAACGTGTGCCGGCTGCAGGAACCTGATTGAGCAGAGCAGTGAATGAACATATAGTCCATCGTTTCAGGAGGCAGGATTTTTTCCTGACCTCACAACAAAAGAGGAGGATTTGTCTTATGCGTATTTTTTTAAAAGCAGGTGTTGTTTTGGCGTCCATATCCTTCTATCTGCTTTTGTCCTCGTGCGGCAAGGATAATCCGGTTTCCGTTACTGCGCCCGGCACGCCGACGCTGAGCCTGCCTGCCGACGGAGCGACCGATCAGCCCATGACGACGACGCTGACGTGGTCAACGGTAAGCACTGCAACTACGTACCATATTCAGGTGTCATCAAGCAGCACCTTTTCGTCTTTTATTGCAGAAGATTCTTCGCTTACTGCCGCAACGGCAACCGTACACTGGCTTGTCGACAGCACGACCTACTACTGGCGGGCAAGGGCGAAAAACGCCGCCGGCGTCAGCAATTGGACAGACCCGTGGCATTTCACGGTCATCACCGGTGCCTCGTTCCTTGAAGGCCATTGGGCGGGGATCGATCCTATAGCGGATTCCTGGTTATACTACTTTAAAGGAAATACTGTCGTAATATCGAAAATAAGAAGTATGCAAGATGATACCGTTGAAACGTACCGGGGTGTCTTTGTGATGGATTCATCGGTAACGCCGCACACCATGGACATTCACCTGACTACGCCACAATATAACGGCCAGACGATTCAGACCATCTACGATTATATAGGCATGGCGGGATCGTCTTTCCTGTGTGATATTGTGAAAAACGACCCTGGTGCGGCACGGCCGACCGATGTGTTGAATGATCCAAATCTCTTGTTGCTTTATTATCAGCTTTGGTAACGGCGCCGTATTTGCGCAAGGGAATATATGTGCTCGAATGCGGCAGTGGGGCATCTTCATTGACGACAAAGGTGGTGTTCTGTAAATAATGGGGACGTACTGCACAAATGGAGCGACGTAGCAACAAAGCGGTTTTATGTTTCCGCTCTGACGTAAACCGATTAGCATTAATCTGAATCAAAGGAGGGGATTTATGAGTGTATCAAAAAAGGGTCGAGGGAGTGTTTTTTTTCACAGTCTTTTGTGGTGTTTTATCATTTGGTTCGGGTTCGGCAGCGAAATTTTCGGGCAAACCGTCAACATCAATGGCGCCGGTACCGGCAGAATTTTTGATGGGGTTGGCGGGGTGAGCGGCGGAGGCGCTACTTCCGTATTATTGATGGATTATCCTGAGCCCCAGCGAAGCCAGATCATGGACTATCTGTTCAAGCCGAATTTCGGGGC
>CAISVC010000337.1 GCA_903888815.1 uncultured Fibrobacterota bacterium | reverse complement strand
TGCACCATACGGTGTATGCCTCGGCCACGCCCGGCGATTACGAACTGGAAAAGAGCGGCGGCGTTTTTGTCGAACAGGTCATACGGCCGACGCATCTCGTTGACCCGCCGATCGAAATCAGGCCGGCGGCAAACCAGGTGGACGATCTCATCGAACAGCTCCGGCTCACGGTCGAGCGGAAAGAGCGCGCGCTGGTCACCACCCTGACGAAAAAAATGTCCGAGAACCTGACCGAATACCTCGAATCGCTTGACTTCCGCGTGCGCTACCTGCACTCCGATATCGACACGCTTGACCGGCCGGATATCCTGCGCGACCTGCGCAAGGGCGACTTTGATATCATTGTCGGCATCAACCTTCTGCGCGAGGGTATTGACCTGCCCGAGGTCGCGTTTGTCGCCATTCTGGACGCGGATAAAGAGGGGTTCCTGCGGTCCACGCGGTCGCTGGTGCAGATAGCGGGCCGCGCCGCGCGGAATATCAACGGCAGGATCATCCTCTACGCCGACACGGTCACCGGGTCGATACGAAAAGCGGTTGACGAAAGCGCCCGGCGCCGCACCAGGCAGCTCGCCTACAACAAAGAACACGGCATCGTTCCGCGGAGCATTGAACGGAAAATCAGCGAAGGGATAAATGTTTACAAAGAACCTGCGGTAGAGTTACTGGAAGTCGCGGAAGAACCGGAAGTAGAAGCTCTTTTTCCGGGAAAACGGATGAGCAAAAAGGAGCGTGTGCGGACCCGTCACCGGATCGCCGAACTCGAAGAGGAGATGCGGTCTGCCGCGCGCAATCTCGAATTCGAAAAAGCGGCGCATCTGCGCGATATGATAGTGAAGCTTCGCGAAAAAACGTTGTGAGCGGAGGACCTGCTATTCTATTTATTGATGGACCGTAAATGTCCCTGACTTATCAAAGACCGAGTAGTCACTATAATCACGTACCCTGATTATACACTGTGCAGATATCTGGCCGCTGGCAACAGTCCATGAGGAAAAAGTAGTGTCCAGCGGGAGAGAGTGAGTAACGATCAGGGAATAGGTCATGCCGTTATTAATTGAAAGCTCGACCGCAACACTCCCGCTCGATACTTTTGTGCTGTCGTTGATCTGCCAGCGAACGAGAACCGTGCTGTCCACCTTCAGCGACTCTCCTCCGGCCGGATAGAGCAGTTCAAGCGGTTTTTTCGGGGGCGTGACCGGATTATTTTCCTTGCAGCCCGCACTCAGCGCGATCAGGCATCCGAGCGCTGCCCATCCCAGCACATTCATTCTCTTTTTTGTCATTTTGACGCTCCCTGGTTCTTACTTCGTTTTTGCCCAGCGCATCAGCAGTTTCCCGTTCATACGCGTTTCGATTACTAAAAGATATATCCCGGTGGAGAAAGTATTGAAAACCCTTTCCAGCCTGACGCTGCCGGCAGGAACCGGCTGCAGTGAACCGACCTTTTTCCCGGACAGCGTATAGGCCGCGACGCATTTCAGGTTCGCGCCGTTTGAAAGTACTGCCCTGAGATCTGGGAATCTTTTCTCTTTATAAGCATAAATTACTCCCTGACCCGGGCGCTCCCAGATCGTCTGCGAAAGCCAGGCAGTATCTTCGCTGAATCCGGTCCCGGTATCGACCCACACCCATGGATAATTAAAGCTGACGGTCGATGCTATCGCCGTATCAGTGCTTTCGAGAAGCTTAACATATACGGAGTCCTTGAGATCGATCAGATACACGGATTCGGAGTTATACCTAGACACCCAACTGCCGCTGCTGTCGAAAATCCTGTGGATGTGGAGCGTCGCAGCGGCGAAGTACGGATGGTTCGACCATTCCGGATTAAACCACTCCTTTTCCAGCGCGTCTCCGCTCCTCGCCTGGGCGGGCGGTACCACGGGCCGGTCTGCCGGCATGTCGAAAACCCGCAGGTCTTCGGCATCGTAGCGGGAGATGAAAAGTTTCGCATGATCCGCCCACGTCCCCAGAAGGGGGTGGTAACAACCGGCAGCCGTTATAGCCAATGAGCTGAAATCGTAAAAAAGCATCGTATTCGTAAAGATGCGGCTTGCTGAGCGGGAAATGTTGCAGGCGCCGATCGCCACAAATGTGTCGGCATTGGTGACGTTCTTTTTGACCCGCATGGTATGAACAGGACGCGGCCCGACTGAACTGTCAAGATCGAGCATAAAAGCGTTCGGGCCTGTGCGCCATCCGGTCACTAAATAGCGGTTGTCATAGGAGAGCCCTCCGTAGTAGCTTCCTCCATCGAAAACATCCTGGCTTGGCTGGGGAACTTTATTGATAATTCTTTTCTTCAGGGTCTTTCCTGCATTATAGCATATATTGGACGGGCACTGAACGCTCGTCGCATAAACGATTTCCGGTGTATCAGGTGAGGTGCTCTGTACGAAGCGGGGAACATAGGCGGTGTCGGCTACCTGCACCGGAGTTCCCGCCTGCGCCAGTTCGCGGAACCAGATTTTTCCCTTTGTGGCTACGTCCAGCGGCCCTTCCCGCTCAACTTCTGTCTGATAGGTGATCCACCGGCCGTCCGACGAGATAACCGGAAAATAGGCCGTGGTCACATTCGCCATTACCCTGATCTGAGGCACGGCCTCGGAAAAATCGATGAAATATCCGTAGTTCCTGCACATGAAAACGACTTTTACGTTATGCGTGCCGCAGACGGTGTCCAGCCGGCCCTGCGTGACCGTGATTCTGGCGCCGGTCAGCTGTGCATGCGAGGGAAAAACAAAAAAGAGCGAAACCCCGATCGCGAAAAAGGGGAAACATCTGCGCCCGCATATGATTTTCATAACGATCTCTCAATGACCCGTCGTCAATTATTTCCGCCTTGCGGCAATGGAAAACGGGTTCGATTTGCCGAACAGGTTATACGGCGGATATTCATCCACCTCTATAAACGCCGATTGCGTAATGAGCGTATCCGCGCCCAATGGGATCTGCCAATTGTACCAGTTCGTATCCGCAGGGAAAGCACGGGGGCTTATGAGGGAAATGGTTTTCCCGCTGTCGACTGAAAGACTGGCAAATACCTGACCTCTGGCATTTCTGTATGTCCACCGCACATGAATGGTGTCTCCCAGATGATACGCTTCGCCGCCCGCCGGACTGGTAACGCTGATTTTAGGCACTGGGGCCGTGCTGGGCCGGCTCAGGGCCCCGATAATCGTCTGTTTATCTATGCCGATGTCAGAACATGCGTAGCCGACCCCCAGCGAAGGGGATGAGCCTGCGTCGAAATACCGCACCTCGATCTGATAGGTTGGGGCGGGATAGTCTGAAAGATAGACCGTCGCGCTGTCCTCCACGGGTGACGAATGGATGCTGTCGTTATTGATAATAACGGAATCGTTTAAAAGCAATTGGCTTCCGTCCGAAGATCTTAAATAAAATGTATAATCGTACGCCATTGGAATACTCAAATACGCCGTGAATACGACGCCGAAGTTATGTGATTGATGCGGCAGTGCCATGACATCAAGGGAATCGCACGGGCCTGAAGTATCAGGCGTAAGCGCGTGAAAATCCGGAAGCGCGGTCCATGTCCCTTTAAAATAACTGAAATTGGCGCCCGCCTCCTTCTCAAATGCGGAGATATCGATCGGCGTCAGGCCCGACACGACTGGAATGAAACCCGCCTGCAGAACGGCGTTGCCGGACACGAGCTTGACGGTAGTATAAGCCGAATTCTTATAGGCGATTGACGCGTTTCCCGACGTGTCGGTCCATTCGGAAAAAAAATAGCCCGCGTTCGCCTGCGCCCGTATTGTCGTGGCGGCGTCCTTGTTGACCGTCACGGTCGGGCTTGCGGGCGCCGTGATCGTGCCGCCCGCGCTTGCTATGACCGTCAATTGATACGTCGTAGGGGGCGGCGGGGTGACAGGGGACTTGTCGCTGCACGCAATAAATACCGCAAGACACGAGAAGCACAGCGCCATCGCACAGCTCATGGCTATTGCTGTGTTTTTCATAAAACGGCTTTTCCTCATTAAATTACCTTTCTATCTTTGCGGGCGATATCCAAAAATATCCGGCTATCGCGCAATGGTTACAAACCTTGCCATCGCAACGTTCGATTCATGCCATGAGAGGAGATAGATCCCCATTGGCAGGGATGCGACCGTGAAACGCTGCCTGTCAGGAGCTATTTTCTCTCCTCTGGCGACGACCATGCCCCTAACATTAATCAACCGGGCGTTATCCAGCGCTCTGCCTTCCGCGCTCCTGAGCGTCAATTCGCTGCCCATGAGCTTTATAATACAAACACGCGGGGACGTACCCGGCGTAAGGCCTTCGTTTATCGTTCCGGTTAAAGGATTAGGGTCTATCCATAGCGCCGGAAAAGCGAGGTAGTCCCCAAGGTACATCATCCTGGGCGGGGTCGTCATCTTCCCCTTGCGAATGAACGCCTTTGTATAGCATCCCGGAGAAGTGCCGACGTCGTTATCTCCGCACTGGGCCAGATAGTTCGTGTCAGAATCGCACCAGTAAAACATATTATTGCCGCAATCGGTGCAGCCGGTCTGCGCCCCGCCGGGGCAGGGAACGTAGCCGAGCACGGCGCCTGCCGGCCACGTCCCCACCCGCCAGAGTGTGGCATGCGTCAGGTGCGTGGCTTCATGATAGCTGACGGTGCCGAAAGTGTCTCTGCACATCCTGATCTGACATCCATCGCCGCAGTTTGTCGGGCTAACTGCCGTTCGAGTCCTAAGATTCGCAACTACAGGAGCATTTACGCTTCTCGTCGGCATATCAAAACAAAGATAATGCCCTACTTTATTTACAGAAGTATACATACCCTGCCACCGGCTTACACAGGTAGGATCCACGGCCCACGCAGCGGACCATAAAGTATCGGTCAGCCCTGCGGAATTATCGGCATTGACAACCGTCCTCCTGATCACGGCGGTGGCGGCGGTGGCGCCAAAACAGTAGACTAATCTGCGGATGGTGGTGCCGATGCCGGTGGCCGAATCATCCCAGCTCACACTGAGCTGATCCATGCCCAGCGCCGTCGTCGCGATCACTTTCTGATTCGTACCGTTCGTATCGCACACCGACACGGCGGTGCCGTTCTGCATCCCGATTTTTACGCCGTCCGGTGAAATCCGGTATGCTGAGGATACGCCCCATCCAGCCACACCTGCCCATTGTACGTATCTCATAAGCTGTTTTATTGTCGCAGTTCCGCCGGAACTTACCATGCGCATAATGCACAAGGTGTCCAGGCTTGCATCGGTAGCTCCGCCGGTCATTTTATTATAAACCACAATACCCTGATGAACAGGAGAGCCGTAAAATGCCCTCCATGCGCTGTCGATCTGATGCATGGTAGGATTTGGATAGGGATAGTTGCCGGCAAAGCTGAAAGTGAAAGAAGAAATTACCATTGCCGCACAGCAAAGCCATCTGAGCATAAGCGTACCCTTGGAAAGGGATTTCGTCGTTGCAATTGTACCATGAAACATACAACACCCCCTTGTTTGTTTTATTGCATTGTTCGAAAAGGCTTTGCCTCGGTCAGCCTCAATATTACCCATTAATTATATCATTTGCGATGCTTTTATATCAACTTCGAATTCTGCGTGCGGTTTGCTGAAATTACTGTCAAACATAGTAAGAATTGAGCGTTTAAACAATGATAATAAAGTCTGATTACATTGTATAAACAATGTTCTCATAATGAGAACATTAATTTCCTGCCAGAGATTGCTTTTAAAAGCATTTGCGCTTATATTATAATATATGGAGTACCGGCAAGGAAAAGGGTTTTAATAGCATACAAACTGCGTCAAAGGAGGAATATTGTGAATCCTGATAAAACCCGCTTTTTTCGCTTCGTGGTCGTGATCGGTGTCTTGAGTCTTGCCGTTCAGGTACTGCAGGCTGCGCCGTTTGTTCAGGATCCATCGAACAGGGTGGAAACAAACTTCAACATGAACTGGAAGTTTAAAAGCGGCACCGTCACCGGAACGCCGGAAGCAACCGCGTATGACGATTCCCAGTGGGAAACCGTGAGCGCGCCGCATCCGCTTAAGATGGTGACAAGCCACCTCGATGGTTCAACCGATTGCAACAACCAGGGCACCTTTGGCCGGACCACAGGCTGGTTCCGCAAACATGTATCGCTTGTGGGTCAGGCCGGAAAAAAGGTTTTTGTGGAATTTCAGACCGTCATGCAGGTTGCAACCGTTTATGTAAATGGCACACAAGTCGGGATACATGCAATCAGCGGTTATGATTCGTTTCATTTCGATATAACAGATTATGTTTCCTTTACTGGAGATAATGTGATAGCCGTATTCGTGGACAACCGGATCAATACCACCACGCCACCGGATTTTGATTATGCCGGAACATGCACCACCTATCCTGACGGCATTGATTTTATTCTTTTCGGCGGCATCAACGGAGACGTCAATCTTGTCTGCACCGACAAGCTGCATATCGGTTTTCAGTGGGAAGCAAAAAATGCCGGAATCGTTGTGACCACGCCCTCGGTCTCGGCAGCCAGCGCCACGGTCAAGGTGGTGACAACGGTAAAAAATGAAAATACCACGGGCAAAAGCGCCACGGTCACCGCAACGATCATCGACGCGAACAACCAGGTGGTGACGACCATGACGTCCGCCGCGCAGAACATTGCGGCAAACGGTTCCGCCACGGTCTCCCTTACCAGCAGCGCTATTGCCAATCCGTACCTGTGGTCACCCGATAACCCGTATCTCTACAAAGTATATGTCTCGGTACGTGACGGCTCGACTTTTGTCGAGGGAAAATTTCAGAAGTTCGGGATCAGATGGTTTGACTTCAACACGACCACGGGGTTTCACCTCAATGGCCAGTCTGTCAAGCTCATCGGTCTTAACCGTCATTCGGCCTGGCCGTTTGTGGGGGGCGCCATTCCCAATACCGTCCACCGCAGGGAAGCGCGGCAGATCAAATCCCACGGTTTCAACTGGATCAGGTTGTCCCACTATCCCCATGATCCCGATTTTCTTGATGCGCTGGACGAGCTTGGGATCATGGCACTTGAAGAAGGACCGACATGGGCTGCCGGGGCTGCTCCGTATATCAAAACGAATAATGCTGCCTGGTATAGTAATCTTCAAACAGCATTCAGGAAGGAAATCAGGCGCGATATAAACCATCCCAGCATCATTGTATGGCAGGCAGCAATTAATCACGGGGGGTGCGATGCTACACTTCATCCAGCGGCACATGAAGAGGATTCTACGCGATATATCGGCCAATGTACATCAACCGGTCTTGGCGTTGGCTGCCCCATGTGTTTTACCGGGTATGATCCTTTCTCAGCCCCAAGTATCCCAACCGGCGGAGCACTCTGCATCGAACATACGGGTCACACCTTTGCTACGGCACGTTTTTTTACCACGACCTATACCAATGAACTCCGTTTATTTCAACATTCCCGAAGGCATTGGGAAGAGGTCGGGCTGGCCAGAGCTACTCCGAGCAATGCCGGCTTAGCGGCCTGGGCAGGTTACGACTACAATTCATTTCATAACACCGGCATCAGCGGCAGCAGTACTGACAGGAATATCGTTTTTCACGGTTTGTTTGATTTATTTAGAATCCCCAAATTTGCCGCATACTGGTACAAGTCTGAACTCACAACCCCGCCAATGGTGTTCATAGCCAATTACTGGATGGCCACTTCCCCGCACGACACAATCCCCGTGTTCAGCAATTGCGAACAGGTGGAACTTATTGTCAATGGCGTAAGCCAGGGAGTACGATCTCCTGCCAGGGATAATCAATACTTGAACGCGCTCGTACATCCGCCTTTCCTTTTTACCAATATCACCTGGGCTGCCGGTACCGTCATTGCATTAGGCAGGAACGGTGGCGTGGTGGTGGCCAGAGATACGGTAAGGACTCCGGGTGCTGCCACAAAACTGAGAGTGGAAACCGACCCTGATACCATTCTTGCCGATGGAGCAGATTTTGCGCGTGTTATCGTATCGGTATGCGATGCAAATGGAACGGTCATACCAACCGCCAGCAACTCAATAAGCATGACCGCAAGCGGCGCCGGGACGATCATCAGCGAGAATCCAATTGATGCGGATGCGGGAAAAATCATTTTCCTCGCGCGCGGCAACCTTACGGGCGGAACCATGACCGTGACCGCGAACTCGGGAACATTGACACCAGCTTCGGGAACGCTGTACGTCACGCAGCCTGTTTCTGCGACCAGGGAAGGATCCCCGCTGAAATCTGCGGCAGCCGTGATTTCGCTTCAGCCTCCGCTGGTCTTAAAATTTGCAGGAAACAATTATAATGTTCCGGCATGGGCATATGGGAAATACAATACAATCGAAATTTATAATGTTCAGGGAAAACTGCTGGTACGGACGTCGCCGAAAAATCGGCATATGATAAAACTCTCCGCATGGAAGAGGAGCGAAGGCGGCGTGTTCGTCATACGGATGCTGAACAGGATGTAAGCGCGTTTTCGCAGAGGCGGTCTGCCCGCCTTAAGCCGGATTTTATGAGCCCTATCAGAACCAGGGTCCTGCTCACTTTACTTACAGGTATTTTCTGCCTTGCAATGGAGCGTCCGCACGCCGCTCTTCCCTGCGATTTTTTAAAGACGGACGGGACAATCATCCGGAATAACGCCGGCAAGGGCGATACCGTTCAATTATGCGGGGTGAACGTCGGAGGGTGGCTGCTGCAGGAACCATGGATGTCGCCGATGTCCGCAACGTGCGAATGGACCGCGCGTCAGACGCTTACCAGCCGTTTCGGCGCCGTAACCATGTGGAGCCTCTACAACACGTTCTGGGATTCTTTCCTGAAGGAATCCGATTTCCCGAGAATAGCAGGCGAAGGCTTGAATGTGATACGGCTGGTCATGTATTACCATAATCACATGGACGAAAACGGCAATTGGAGATTAAAACCCGACAGCACTATTGACTTCAGCCGGCTTGACTGGGCGGTAGCCACTGCCGCGAAATACGGCATTTATACGATTCTCGATCTTCACGGGGTTCCCGGTTCTCAGAACGGTCAGGATCATTCGGGTCAGATAGGAAGCGCCAACCTGTATACCGATACAAGCTGGCAGAGCAAAGCGATCAAGTTCTGGCAGGGACTCGCATCGCATTTCAACGGGAATTCCGCTGTCGCTGGATACGATTTGATGAACGAACCTTCTGAGAACTTTCCAAACTG
>CAISVC010000336.1 GCA_903888815.1 uncultured Fibrobacterota bacterium | reverse complement strand
TGAAACGGTTCATCCCCGCGCTCGCGGGGAACATGCGAGAAGCTGTTTTTAAAAGAGATAATTATACGGTTCATCCCCGCGCTCGCGGGGAACATACCTGCTCCTCGACCTGCTTCTTGACATTCAACGGTTCATCCCCGCGCTCGCGGGGAACATACTAAGTTCTATCCTTTGAAAAAACAACCGCTTACCAATAATGCAAAAGTGCTACCAGCCGCTTACTCCTTTTCCTGAATTTCAAAGAACTTGACAATATGTTAATTCCAAACTCAATTAAGAGGCGTATCTTTTCGCCAAAAATGCGCTCACCGGTATACCGGTCACCGCCGCTTCAAGCACGATCTTTGCACATGCCAAGGCGTCCGACGCCGCGTCATGGTGCCTGAGCGGTATCCGGAAATGCCGGCATACGTCCGATAATTTTGTCGGATACACGTTCCATAGCCGCCGCGCAAGTTTCATGGTGCAGAGGTATTTGTCAGGTGGCGGAGTATGACCATGTATTGAACAGCAGGCATGCAGAACCCCACGGTCAAACGAGGCATTATGCGCGGCGATGAAATCGACCCCGTCAAACAGCTCCCGGAATTCCGGCCACAGCTCGCCGAACGTCGGTTTCTTTGCTACGTCCCTCCATGTGATTCCGTGCAGATAAGAAAAAACGAACTCGCGTCTGGGCGGACGTATAAGCGAGAAGGCTTTTTCCACGACTTTTCCGTTTTCAGCTATGACCACCGACACGGCACATGCGCTGTCGCGTCCATAATCCGCCGTTTCAAAGTCTATTGCCGCAAATCGGTTGAATTTTAGCATCGCGGCTTTCCGTCGTTTATTCATTCTCGACCATCTTTCACGCTGTGCGTTGACGCTACCGCATTGTTTTCATTATCAGGCGTAAATGATACCAGCTTAAATCCATCCATTTCAACCGGCATGCGCCGGTTCTTACCTACCGTGGCGAAATCGAAACCCGATTCCGTGTTCGTGCTCCACATCATAAGCGCATTCCCTTCTTTGCAGTAAAACTCGACCTGTTCCCAGAGCATTTCGCGCACGCGCTTCGACACGTCGCCCACGTATACGCCCGTACGCGCCTCGATCAGGTACACGCCAAGCCTGCCGCGCAATCTCGGAGGCACGTTTTCAGCTACGATGACCAGCATCGCCTATACTCTCTTCGTTTGGTATCGCTACCGGCACCGCCTCTTCGTGAGGTTCCGGTTTCGGCAGTTCTCCGGCCGCAAGTATCTCCTCTATCGCAGGGATCAATTTCTCAAGGAGCTTCGTTTCCCTGAAAGAATCCCGGCACCCGAGTCTCACCTTCCGTTCCAGTTCCGCAGTTCCTCCTTGCGCCGCCGTTTTGAACGCAATCGGTACAACGGTCTCGAATTTGAATATGTCCGCAAGATCATAGACAAACGACTGCGGTTTGCCGGTGTGAATGAAACCTATGGCTGGAGCATACCCCGCCGCCAAAATAGCCGCCTCGCATAATCCGTACAAGCACGCAGTCGCCGCGCTAAGACATTTATTGGCGACATCGCCGCCTTCCCAATCCTCTACGTCATAGTTTCGTTGCTTCCATGTAATACCGTACTTTTTCGCCAGAAGCTGATACATGGCCCGCACGCGCGCGCCCTCGATCCCGCGCAACTGCTCGATGCTGCGCCGATCCGGCGGTTTTTCGCCGAACCGTATCTCGTACATTTTCCGCACCACCTTGAGTCTCGCCGCATCGTCAAGCGCAAGACGCGCCTGATAGAGCAGTCTGTCCGCCCGCGCTCCACCCGGCTGACCGGCGGCATAGAGCCTAACTCCGGCCTCCCCTACCCATATAAGCAGACAGCCGACATACGCGGCGAGCTTTATAGCCGCATGCGTGACCCGTATGCCCGGCTCCAGTAGGATGCAGGCGATACTCCCTACCGGGATGTGTGTCCGCACGCCGGTTTTGTCCACCAGAACGAAGGAGCCGTCGATCACATCCAGCTCGCCATACTGCAAAAAGAGCATGGACGAGCGTTCCTTGAGCATGATGGGTTTGGGAGGAGGAAGACCGTCCATTTACGTTATTCTCCGGATCCCGTTATCCGCTTCCGGTTTTGCGGCATATCAAGGTAATTCTCC
>CAISVC010000335.1 GCA_903888815.1 uncultured Fibrobacterota bacterium | reverse complement strand
GTCGCTTTTCCGCATCTGGGCGCATCCACTCCTGAAGCAGAAGATAATTGCGCCGTCATGGCGGTCAATCAGCTGTGCGATTTTCTGGAGAACGGCAATGTCAAAAATGCGGTCAATTATCCGGATTGCGATATGGGGCCTGCCCCGGCCGGCGGAACGCGTATCATTATTGCCAATAAAAACGTTCCCAACATGGTCGGTCAGGTGACGACGATTCTGGCGTCCGAAAAAATCAATATTGCTGATATGATCAACAAGCACAAAGGCGATCTTGCCTATAATATTATTGATATCGACGGGAAAACAGGCGATTCGATCATGAAGAAGCTGAAAGGGATCGAAGGGGTAATCATGGTCCGCGCCATAGCGCAGTAGAAGAAGAAATCAGCAGCGGCATCTTCACTTACGCCTTGAACTTAAACCATTTTAACAGACCTTTTTTATAAGGAGTCGTACGCATGGATCTTGACAAAGCTATTCGCAAGGTGAAGGATTTCCCGAAACCCGGGATTCTTTTTTACGATGTGACGAGCATTTTTACTGACCCCATTGCGTTCAGGTTTGTCATCAACCGGATGCTTGAGTTCTACCTCAAGGAAAAAATCGACGGTGTGATCGCGATCGAAAGCCGGGGGTTTCTCATCGGCTCCTGTTTTGCGCTCGAACGGAAGCTGCCGCTCGTGCTTGCGCGCAAAAAAGGGAAACTGCCCGGGAAAACTATACAGGAGAGTTATTCGCTCGAGTATGGAACAGCTGTTCTTGAGATCCATTGTGCCGATCTGCCTGCCGATAAACGGTGGCTGATTATTGATGATCTCATTGCAACGGGCGGCACGCTCGAGGCAGTCGCAAAAATGGTCGAACGCCAGGGTTCAAGAGTCGCGGGCATCTTCGGCATCATAGGCCTGCCGTTTCTCAAGTATAAAGAAAAAATCGGCAAATATAATCCCCATACATTGATCGATTATGATGGCGAGTAGAGACGCACGGCCGTGCGTCTCTACAGCTATCAGAAATAAATTTTTATATGCGATTATTACGAGTCAAAGAACTCCTTTCCCTGCCTGCGGCCGGCGACGAGGTGCGTATAAGCGGATGGGTGCGGACAAGGCGTGACTCCAGTGAATTTTCATTCATCGAGATCAATGACGGTTCATGCCTGGCCAACGTGCAGGTGATCGCTCAGCCGGCACTCCCCAATTATCAGACCGAAATCCTGCGGCTTGCGACCGGCAGCAGCGTTACCGTTGAAGGCATGGTGGTCGATTCGCCGGGCAAGGGGCAGCGTTTCGAAATACAAGCCCGGAATATCATTGTCTACGGCTTTGCGCCGCCCGATTATCCGCTTCAGAAAAAACACCACAGCTTCGAATACCTGCGCGAAATTGCACATCTGCGCCCGCGTACCAATGCCCTTGGCGCCGTTGCGCGAATACGCAGTTCCCTGAGTTTTGCCGTACACCGTTTTTTCCATGAACGCGGTTTTTATTATATCCACACGCCGGTCATCACAGCGAGCGACTGCGAAGGTGCGGGCGCCATGTTCCATGTCTCTACGCTGGACCCGGAAAAGATGCCGCGGAACAAAGAAGGGGGAATTGACTTTTCAAAAGATTTTTTCGGCAAGCCGGCAAGCCTTACCGTGAGCGGCCAGCTCGAGGCCGAGATCTATGCGCTCTCACTCGGAAAAGTATATACCTTCGGCCCTACGTTCAGGGCGGAAAACTCCAATACGCCGCGGCACCTTGCCGAGTTCTGGATGATCGAGCCGGAAATGGCGTTCTGCCGGCTCAGCGAAAACATAGACCTCGCGGAAGAGTTCGTCAGGTATCTCGTGGCCGACGTGCTGAAAAACAGCAGGGAAGACCTGCTCCTTTTTAACGACAGGATCGACAAGGAACTGTTGGAACGGCTGGAACACATAGCGGAAAGCACGTTCGAGCGGATTACCTATACCGATGCGATAGCGGCCTTGGAAAAAAACAACGCGTCGTTCGAGTTCCCGGTCAAGTGGGGGAGCGACATCCAGTCAGAACACGAACGATACCTCACCGAGGAGGTTTTTAAAAAACCGGTGATCGTTTACGATTACCCGAAGTCGATCAAGGCTTTTTACATGCGGGCCAATGACGATAATAAAACTGTGCGCGCCATGGACGTACTGGTCCCGCGCATCGGCGAGCTCATCGGCGGGAGCGAGCGCGAGGAGCGCCACGACGCCCTCCTGGCCCGCCTGAAAGAAATGGGTCTCGACGAGAAAAATTACTGGTGGTACCTTGAACTGCGCAGGTACGGAACCGCGCCCCATGCCGGTTTCGGCCTCGGGTTTGAACGGCTAATGCTGCTCGTGACCGGCATGCAGAACATCCGCGACGTGATCCCGTTCCCGCGGTATCCGGGGAACGCGGAGTTTTAGAACTCCTTAATGGTCGAAATGAACGAGACGCCGAATTTTATCGCGCGGTTAAAGAGATTAAAATCCGCCGAAGGGTCGGTTTTATTCTCATAAATATCGGTGAATCCGTAATAATACCCGCCCCAGAGCGAAAGTCCGAAATACCTGCCCATCGGGACCTCGTATCCGAGCGTTCCGCTGATACCGAAATCAAAACCGCGCGTTTCGTCATCGATAACAGTGCCGATGGGATCAGCGGCGTTTTTGAACTTGACCATCCATATCCGGTC
>CAISVC010000334.1 GCA_903888815.1 uncultured Fibrobacterota bacterium | reverse complement strand
CACTCCGACCCGGAAACGTGACGAGCTGTATGATGATTTCAGAGCGGGATCAATAAAGATCCTGGTACTTTCCAAAGTTGGAAATTTCGCCGTTGATCTGCCTGATGCCAATGTGGCGATCCAAATTTCCGGTTCATTCGGCTCACGCCAGGAAGAAGCACAACGGCTGGGTCGTATCTTACGTCCGAAGAAAGCAGGCGAACAGGCTATATTCTACTCCATTGTCACCAGGGAATCAAAAGAGCTCGATTTTTCCATGAACCGGCAGCTGTTTTTAACTGAGCAAGGGTATTCTTATACTATTCAATACCGGGAATTTGAGTAATAGCAGGCATATTCCGCCACCTTTCATGCTAACGACCATATATATTGTTTCCATTCCATTGTATTGTCTAACGGACATTGTATCCACCCTTAATAAAAGGATGTTCTCATGAGAAATGCTGCCCTCGCCATAACGATTGCCCTATTTACCACTGTACAGTTTTCCTGCGGCACGAAAGAAGACGCTGTAAGAAAACCGAAGATGAAAACTTTCGTAGAACAGTACACCTATATGATGGGGCTCGATATCGGCAGGACGTTTAAGGATATGAATATGGAGATCGATTTTAACGCCCTCCTGTGGGGCATACAGGATATTCTAAAAAACCGCCCCGAGCTGCTTTCTCCTGTGACGATTGACTCCATTCAGCGGGAATTTTCCATGAAACTGCAGCAGATGCAAATGACCGCCGGTGCAAAAAACTCAAAACAGACCGTGCCGTTTTCCTATGACGCAAAAAGAAGCGCTGCAACGAAACCCGAAATGAAAACATTCATGGAACAGTACAGCTATTTCATAGGGCTCGATATCGGCAGGACGTTCAGAGGGATGAATACCGAGATCGATTATAACGCCCTCCTGTGGGGCATGCAGGATATTCTAAAAAACCGTCTCGAGTCGCTTCCTCCTGTTGTACTTGATTCAATAAAACGGGAATTTTCCATAAAACTGCAGCAGCTGCAGATAGCTGCCGGTGCCGAAAACTCAAAACAAGGCGAAATGTTCCTGGCTGAAAACAAGAAAAAGCCGGGTGTCATCACCACTGCCAGCGGCCTGCAATATATGGTTATTAATCAGGGCAAGGGTCCGCAACCGAAACTGACCGACAAGGTCAAAGTGCATTATACGGGTACGAGTCTTGACGGCAAGGAGTTTGACAGCTCTTTCAAACATGGCGCTCCGGCGGTTTTTCCGCTCAAGGGCATTATTCCTGCTTGGATCGAAGCGTTGCAGCTTATGAATGTGGGTTCAAAGTACAAGCTTTTCGTTCCTCCGAACCTCGCCTATGGCGAGCGCGGCAAAAGCCCGGCCATAGGTCCGAACTCCGTGCTGGTATTTGAGGTGGAATTGCTGGAGATCGAGAAATAACTGATTACTCCTGTAGTAATGATAAAAAAAAGCGGTTAATCGCGGCCTTTTTAAACAGAAAGCTATTCCTCGCATACGCGGTCTGAAAAAATCATTTCTTCTGAAAAAACTTCACCGCATCTTCCACCATTTCCATATCCACGCAGGTGTTCACGCAGGGACCATTGGGACGGTCGTTGATAACACCATAGACCGGTACCGGATGGGCATCCTGAATGCCGAAAGTAAGGTCCCGTTCGCAAGCGACGGCAACTATGCCGCTCGGCCTGAAAGTGGCTACGCGACGGCGGGCAAGGGTCCCGCCGTTCACCACCTCAATATGCAGACCGTATTTCTGGCCAAGTTCCACCAGCTTGCCGACCTTGCATCTGCCGCATCTGACGCAATTGTTGACATCATTCGTGAGTTTTCTATTGCAGATATCAATCTGAAGACAGTGAGGAAGAAGCACTAGAACGCGGTCGCCTTTAATACGTTTTTGTTGTGCAATGGTCAGAGCATTGTTTACTTTGACAAAAGAAGTGCGGAGGCGGTTGCGATCAATGCCTATGAGCTGAGCCAGGGTAGCTGCGATGGGAAAGAGCATTCGTACGGTTATTGATGTGCGGCCGTGCGGATAGAGTAAATCGATACCGAAGATGGCGGTGAGGGTAATCAGGGTCAGTCCGCCGAACGGCACCAGAAAAAATAAAAGCATTCCCGCACCGATACATTTAAGAAGTATCGGGCTGATATGAAGAATCCGCGGTTCAATAAGATAAAAGGTAATCCCTTCGATTGCTGCAAGAATGAACAGGCTTATCCAGCAGGAACCCAAGAAAGTTGCCATTGACCACCATGATCGCCAGGCAGATTCCTTGGTTGACGCATCAGACCGTTGAAGAATGCGCGGTGCAGTTATTATCGTTTGTTGATCTGCCATGATTATCCTTCATCCAATGTTCTCAACACTCTTTATTGCAGAAATACGGTCTTTTAAGAGTCTTTCGACTCCCATTTTAAGCGTCATTGCAGCGCCCGGACATCCGCTGCATGCACCCTGCAATCGTACCTGCACGATGCCATCTGCAGTAACATCGATCAGCT
>CAISVC010000333.1 GCA_903888815.1 uncultured Fibrobacterota bacterium | reverse complement strand
TAAAATCAGTCCCCCTCCGTAGCTACTGCGGCCACCTGCGCTCCTAAGCCGGAGCTTCGGCGGCGGAGCGAGGACGGGTTGAACAGGTTTTATCTATTCAACTATTCATCTGTTCAACTATTTTTATCGTCCGGACATACCTCACCCCCGTCGGCGGTACCCGGCCGCAAAAATGGGGTCACCTACATATAGTATAATGCAATAAAATACAATACAAAAACGGGCTAATTGGTTATAAAATAATTGATTATGACTGGATATCAACAAGCTCTCTCGGCGAATGCGTCAGACGGCGGCAGTCCCGCTTTGTGAGCAGCGCCATGTCTTCGATCCGCACACCGCCGAAACCGGGAAGATAAATGCCGGGTTCAACGGTAATGACGCTTCCTTCCTGCAGTATTTCTTTTGATCTGTTGGAGATGCGCGGCCGCTCGTGGACCCGCCTCCCGATACCGTGACCGAGGGCGTGCCCGAACGCCCTCCCGTACCCGGCGTTCCTGATGACCGCACGCGCGGCCGCATCGAGCGACCTTGCCGCGACGCCCGGCCGCGCCGCACGGAGTGCGGCGTCCTGCGCCCGCTTCACGATTTCATAAAGCTCACGCTGGCGCTGCGACGGTTTCCCGAAGACCGCGGTTCTTGTCATGTCGGAACAGAGACCGGCCACGGTGCAGCCGAAATCCGCGAGCACCAGGTCGCCCTGCGCAAGCCTCCGGCCGCCCGGCCGGTCGTGCGGCAGCGAGGTCCGCTCCCCGAACAGCACGATGGTATCGAACGCGGACCGTTCCGAGCCGAGCAGCGCGCACGCGCAGTCAAGCATCGCGGCGGCCCTGCGCTCCGTGATGCCGGGCCGCAGGCTCTGCCGGAGAAACCGCTCAAACGCGGCTTCGCCGATGCGCGCCGCTTTTTTCATGGCAGCCGCTTCGGCGTCCGTTTTGACGGTGCCGAGGCCGGAGATTTCGCGGACGATGCCGGCAAACCGGGCGTGAGGGACCGCTTTTTTCAGCCTTTCCAGTTCGTCAACGGTCACCGCGTCCGACTGAAAGGCGACGGCCGATCCCGGCGCCACGTAAGGCGCAAGGAACGAGAAACCGCTTCCCTTGACCGGGACGAACCGCCACGGCCAGCCGCTGCGTCTTGCCGCGCAGAAGCGCCTGGCCGCTTCCTGGTAGCGGAAATCGGTGAAAAGAAGATTTTTTTCCGGACCTATGAGCAGTACCGCCTGCGACGAGGAGAATCCGCTTATATATTCGATATCGCTGGCGACGGTGATCAGCAGATGCGTACAGCGGTGTTTCGAGCATATCGTACGTGCAGCAGTCAACCGGTTCCGCCGCACGCCGTTACTCCTGCCCCTCAGAGGATTTTTCCAGTTTCGGCCTGATTTTTTTTCTGAGGCGCACGCCTGCCAGCGGCAGGGCCTCGCTCGCCGTAGCCTCTTCTCTGGGGACGCCCTCTTTGGGCACCGCTTTTTTTCTTGCCCTGATCCGTTTCGGCGCCGGAGGTTTAAGCGCGCCGGTTCCCCGTGCAATTGCTTTTTCGATTTCCCGGATCTGCAGCTGCAGCTGGCTGTTGCCCGGGTCTTTATCAACCAGCCGGCGGTAGATGTTCAGGGCGAGCTGCGGCTGTCCCTGCTTGAAATAGATGTCCGCGATGGTGGGAGTCAGCACATGCTCGGGAATTGAATCGACGGCATCCGCACTGCTGCCTGCGGCGGCGGCAAGGTCCCAGACCGTGTCGGCTGACGAGGTGGTCGGCCCGAAAACCGGGACCTCGGGAGCCGGCGCCGGCGCCTGCGGGACATTCGCGGAAGAAAAATCTTCGAATACGGCCGTGGATTCCCTTGCGTCTTCGGCCACCTGCTTTTCAGCGGCCGGAGCGGGAGGCGTGCGCGGCTGGACGTCAAATTCTATATCGTCAAAGCGGAGGGTTTCTTCGCGGCTCGGCTGGGTTTTTTCCGGCAGGGGAGTCGCGACTGGGGTCGCGGTTTCAGGCATAGTATCGTCAGGCGGGCTGAACACGTCAGCGGCATCGAGGATAATCGTTTCCTCATAAGGCTCGTCTTGACCGGCTTCGGGCGCATCGGACGGGGAAACAGCCGCCGGCTGCGGCTTCTTAACCGGCCGCCGGGGCAGTTCCACCACGGTTCTTTCCGGCCCTGCAGCCGTTTCATCTTTTTTCCGGCCGCTTTCAGCGCTTTCCGGTTCCCGGAAGAATTCGTCGAGCCGCTTTTCAACATCCTTACCCGAGACTGCCGAAACGGTCTCGATCACCGATTCGGACTCCCTGGTATCCGCCGCGCCGGCCGGTTTGACCGCATCTGGCGCCGCAGCGCGGCCACGCGGCCCCATGACGACGGTATCGGTTTCCTCTTTCTTTTCCGGGGTTTCGGCCGCAGGTTTTTTGATCTCCTTTTTATCCTTGAAAATTCCCTCAAGCCGCTCAACCACATCGTCCCCTGAAATGGTCTCCCCGTGATGCAGGAACATCGCGGTCCTTTCAACGTCATCGTCCAGTCTCCCTGTTATCGGTTTTTCGAAAACAGGCGCCTCCGCAGGTTCCGGTTCGGCCGGAAGTGCGTCTTTTTTCCCCGCCGGGGTCTCCGCCGGCACAGGGGCCTGTGCCTGAGGCGGTTCTGCGGTCTCTTTGAAAAGTCCGTCGATCCGGGCGCTCACCTCGTCCCCTGTAACCGTATCCCGGCCGGCGGGCGTACTCCGGGGCGGCTCAAAAACGGCAGCCTCGGGAACGGCACCCTCGGGAACGGCACCCTCGGGAACGGCACCCTCGGGAACGGCACCCTCGGGAACGGCACCCTCGGGAACGGCACCCTCGGAAACGGCACCCTCGGGAACGGCACCCTCGGAAACGGCACCCTCGGGAACGGCACCCTCGAAATTTTCCTTCTGTAAACTCTCCACGAGATCATCAAGGTTTTCCTGCGGTTTTTCGATCGGCGCTTCGGGCTGCGCTGCCGTTCCGCCGAAGAGTTCCTGCGTTCTGGTGTCATCAATGGCCCTGCTTTCCGCGTCCGGGGCAACGGTCTCTTTTATCCGGATGCCGGAATCCCCGCGCAGGAGCATCGCCTCATCCGCATCGATGATCATGGTCTCCTCGAGGTCGGCATTGATCGTCGAACCGGTTTTCGGCGGTCCCTTGAGGGAAGGCATCTTTATCGTTTCTTTGCCGGAGGGATCTTCGCGGCGCGGCGTTTCCGCAGGCGGCTTCACCTCAAAGGCCGCCGCCGCCTCTTCTTCAGGGGCCGGCGCGGGCGGAGGAGGGGGCGGTTGATCAAGTGCCGGTTGATCGGGTTTCGGTTTTCCGGGTTTCGGTTGTTTGGGTTTCGGCCTGGCCTTTTTTACTTTCGTGTCCTCGCCGAACAGCATGCTCATCCGTTCGGAAACATCACTCCCGGTAATCGTGTCCGAAGTAATCCTGTCCGAAGTAATCCTGTCCGCCTCGGAAGCAATCGTATCCGTCCCGGACAACAGCTGTTCGGTCGCCGAACCGATGTCAGTCATCACCGTGTCGGCCTGCGAAAGGCCGAGCTCCTCAAGAGAGACGAATTGAGGCATATCTTCCGTCGCGGCCCCGGCCGGCCGCTGCGGCGGCTTTGCAATGGCGGCAAGCGCGGGCGCTTTCATGGCCGGCGATAATCCGAGAATTTCAAAAAGGTCAATACCGCCGGAACCTTTTTTCCTGTGCGGCGCACGGGCAAGGAGCGCGTCATAAGGATCAATTTTCGCGAGGAGCGCATACAGGTCGGCCGCCTTCTCCAGCAATCCCTGCCGCATGAAGATGTCGGCCAGCATTTTGATGGCGACGATATTGCGCCGGTCGATGCGGCAGACGTTGACAAGCGCGCTGACCGCCTTGTCGAGTTTTTCCTGCTCCAGGTAACAGCGGCCGAGAATGAGATACCCGGTGCAGTAATCCGGATACCGCTCGAGACCCTTTGTGCAGAGGTCAACGGCCCGCCCCACGTCGCCTTCTTTCCGGTAATGGTCCGCGAGGCGGGAAAAGGCGAGCGAATTCGGATTGCGCTGCAATCGTTCGGTCAGGGATTCGACGGCTGCGGCTGCGGGTGCTGTCATGCTGTACCTTCTTTAACGTTTTACGTTTAACGGGAATTCCTCTTTATTGCATTCATAAACGATGTGGTCGAAAGACCATTTACATAAGAGACGATTTCAACCCTCCCGCCGTGCCGTTCCACGGTTTCACGTTCTATGATATCGGCGGTATAGTCGCCGCCCTTCACGTGGACATCAGGCCGCAGAATTTCAAGAAACGCGCGCGGGTCGTCTTCCTGGAAAATAAAAGCTGCGTCGACCATGCCGAGCGCGGCCACGACCCTCACGCGGTCGTCTTCCCCGCGCACCGGACGGCCGTCGTCTTTGAGCCGCCGGACCGTCGCATCGGCGTTGACGCCCACCGCGAGCAGGTCACCCAGTCCGGCCGCTTCGGTCAGATACCGGACATGGCCGGAGTGCACGATGTCGAAACACCCGTTCGTGGTAACGAGCGTCTTTCCCTGCGCCCGCAAAGGGGCAAGGTATTTTTTCACCTCATGAACGTCTTTGAATACACGACTCTCCAGCGGCCGCTCAGATTGCATTACATCCTCTTTTTCGGATCATTGCTCCTGTAAAAATTAATATAGCTTTCGGCACAGTAAAAGGAAGTGTTAAGTGAAAAACTTTGATCTGGTCAACTCGCAGCGGCGGACATTCCGCTCCATGCCTTGAAAACGCGACGGTGTATCCTTTCGTTCATTTAACAGAGAGTCATATCATATCCGGGCTTTATTGCACTCAGAAACCGATGTATGACCGTCGCGCCCTGCGGGTTTGGTTCAAGGCATTCCGCGAAACGCCCGCCGCTGCTCCTCTATCTTTTTCTCGTATACGTTCCAACCAGTTCGCCCTGCGCCAGGATATGGCCCTTCATCGCCTTTTCAATTGCCGACTTGGTTTTTCCCGCGGGCAGATTGAGCATTATGTCAAGCGCATAGACCTTGAAAAAATAGCGGTGGGTGCCGCCGGGCGGACACGGGCCGTTCCAGCCGATTCGCTGGAAATCGTTTTTGCCCTGGATTCCGCCTCCCGCTATAGTATCGCTCTTCGGAACGTTTTCCGGCAGACTGTCGGTCGCGGGCGGCAGATCGTACGCCACCCAGTGCACCCAGGTCCCGGCCGGAGCGTCGGGATCATCGGAGATCAGAACGATGCTTTTTGCCGCGGCAGGGACATTGCTCCATGAAAGCGGGGGAGAGATATCGGCCCCGTCGCAGGTATACGGTGAAGGGATCGGCTGCATATGTTTGAATGCCTGGCTTGTTACGTTAATTGCCGTCATCTTTTTTGCTCCTTTCTTTACGTCCGGATTTTTTGCGCATACGCTTACGCTCAGCATCCCGACTGCAATTAAAAACAACATTATTTTTTTCATTTTTACCTCTAAAAACAGATTAATCGATGATGGTACTAAAGAATATAATACCTTTTTAATTCTCCCTGTTCAGGGTTCTATTGATTTTGACAGATAAAAGATAGTTTATCTATATTGAAGTTGAAATATTTGTTCCGGGCCGATGCCTGACAGAGCACATAGAAACAAGAGATTTAAGAGGAAACGTATGACAAACTCACTGGCCGTCTTTGAGAATTTCAAAATCCGCAGGATTTACGATGAAAAAACCGAAACCTGGTTTTTCTCGGTTGTGGATATTATTCAGGCTTTGATACAGCAACCCGACTATCAAACCGCCCGAAAGTATTGGAATAAATTAAAAGAACGGCTTAAAAAGGAAGGCAGTCAAACGGTGACAAATTGTCACCAGTTGAAAATGGTTGCAGGTGAAGGGCGATTTTGGAGTCTGTAAAAAACGGTGATTTAAATAAACTTATTTTCTGACCTTCGTGAACAAAGATTAGCAGCCTATAATCTTTTTTCACCTCCCCGCCATATTTTATCTTTAGACCTTCCTGTCATCTATCACCCTAAAAAATGTAAAGGAGCATTGGTATGGCCAAAAAAGGCACGGCAAACGTGGTTGCAGAGGTTGCAGAGGAAAATCGCAATAAAATCGCGGCCATGGAGCAGGCGGTAAGCCAGATAGAAAAACAGCACGGCAAGGGCACGATCATGCGGCTCGGTTCCGAAGGGCTTAAAACCGACATGCCGGTTATCTCGACCGGCGCGCTGTCGCTCGACCTTGCCCTGGGTGTGGGCGGGCTTCCCAAAGGCCGCATCATAGAGATCTTCGGCCCGGAATCGTCAGGAAAAACAACACTGGCGCTCCATGCGATCGCCAATGCGCAGAAAAAGGGCGGCATCGCGGTGCTGATCGACGCCGAATACGCGTTTGACGCCAAGTACGCGAAGAATCTCGGCGTGGACATTGATAATCTTCTCGTCTCACAGCCCGATACCGGCGAGCAGGCGCTTGAAATCGCGGACACGCTTGTCCGTAGCGGCGCCATCGATGTCATCGTGATCGACAGCGTGGCCGCGCTGGTGCCGGCCGCCGAAATCGAGGGCGAGATGGGAGACAGCCACATGGGTCTGC
>CAISVC010000332.1 GCA_903888815.1 uncultured Fibrobacterota bacterium | reverse complement strand
CTGCAGCAAGCTGCTGAGCGCGCTGGGCGGCCGGAGCGTTCGCAATCGCATCGAAACATTCCATAGAACCGTAAATCGTACCGGTAAGACCGATCATCGTCGCACGGTTGGCGATCGTATTAAGCAGGAAGACATTCCGTTTAACCTTAGGGCCTTCGGTCAGGAAAACTTCGTCAACCGCCTTTTTAATGGCTTTCGCGCCTTTGGTTCTGTTGACCAGAACGCTCGATACGCCTTTTGCGAGCGGCGTTTTAACCGTTCCGGCATACTTTGTGGCGCGATCGAAATCACCGGCCTTGATATATTTCGAGATCGTGTTCATAAAGTTGCTGCTTCCCAGGTCGCACTTGAAAAAAAGGAACCAGGCACGTTCAGCTGCCAATGCCAGTGCGCTGAAACCGACAAAAAGCAGAGTCCACATGATAAAAGAAGCCGCTGACTGGAAACCGAGAAGTAAAAAATGAATCATCTGCATATGAAAAACCTCCTCACAGAATTGTTTGAATTAGTTACCTTGTTAGAATCAACTATTGCTGCCGATCGTTTCCTTTCCAAACACTTTCATTGCATAGCATGAACTCCTTTCTTTCCCAATTTTCCTATGTTCCCTAATCTATATGCAATTGCTGTTTCAGTTCTTTTATCTTTTCCTGCTCAAGCGCGATGTTCCTCTGAGCGTCCATCTCAATCCGGTTGAGCTGCTTGATCTTGTCGACGGCTGAGATCTGCATGCTCATAATATTTTGAATACGCCGTAACTCTCTTGTCGTTATCTCATCCGCCGCGAACGGAGGGGCTACGCGCGGTGCGCCTTTCTTGGGGCCCACCACTTTTTCCTCTTTGCCCTGCGGTTGCACTTCAGGAACCGGCTTCGGTTTCGGTATCCATTGCGTGATGGCAATATTCAGCGCATCGCAATCCGGCTTGATTTCTCGTATCCGTTCCCTCGCCTTATCGAGCCACGGGTTCTTAGCGATACCGAGATCTTTGGCCGCCTTTACCGCGTCGATATAGCGGGGAAGCGCGGCATCCAGAGCTTCAAGCCACTTTTCTTCGAGAACCTGCGCATAGGCATCCTTTTCATCTTTTGTCAGGTTTCCCGGAACCGGCGCGCTTTTCAGCATCCGCCCCACCTCTTCCATGATATCACCTTTGCGGAACATCATCTCCATGAACCGGTCCATCGACTTGTCGACATATTCGCCGCCGATATCCTGGTTATGCGCCCATTCGATGTTTTTATAGAAATATTCCTGCGCCTTCTGATAATATTTATCGAGACTCGAGAGAATCTTGACTTTCGATGCGATCTTTTCCGCGGCGTTCCCGAAGAGCGTCTGGTTGGACACCGCCTCGGCCATGTCGACGAAACACTTGCCGATCATGTACGTCGAACGTATCGTCCACTCTTCAACGCCGATCTCGATCGCCTTGGCATAATATTTGGCCGGGTCCTCCAGCGCTTTGGTCTTGTCCTTAATGCGCTCTTTTATCTCTTTTTCGTTCTTTGCCTCAAGCTTAAGATTAGAAAATTTATTATACCACAGGTCGCCGATTTTGCAGTATGATTCCGCAATGTCACCGACATCAATGTCGCTTTTTTCATGAAACTTCTCATATACCGAAACCGCCAGCATGTAATCCTTTTCCGCTTCCGGAAAATTGTTCATGGTATAAAACGCATTTCCGGCTTTCACCAGCGCCTGTACCTGTTTAAAACGGTCGTTGGCGAACTTTTGCGCATAATCACTGAAGACCCCGGCCATCTCTGCAAACTGGTTCATTTTTTCATAACAGAGACCCACGGAGAAAAATGCTTCCGCCGCGTATTCCGATTCAGGAAAACGCTTCGAAAGGGTAAGGTAGACAGAAATAGCCTCGGTATAGATCTTCGCTTTCTCAAACATGAGACCGGCGTTATACAGGGCCTGCGGCGTCTTGGGGTCATTGGCATAACGGTCAAAAATAAATTCAAACATCTTACCGGCTCTATCGAATTGATTGAGCTTCTGGTAACATTCCGACGCTGCAGAAAGGCTTGGAATGGCAAATTCAGGTTTGGGAATGGAATTCGCTGCCGTCTCATATACCCGCGCCGCCTTTTCAAGCTGGTTCGCCGTTTTATAATTGTCGGCGGCCCGCAGAAACGACTTCTCACGAAGCGTTGATTTTGGAAATTTAGCAGGAAGGCTTTCGAAGGTCGCCGCCGCCATGTCGAAATTTTTAAGACCCTCGTAGCACACCGCCGCCTCGAACCAGCCCCTGTCCACGACTTTGCTCGTGGGGAATTCCGATGCAATTGATGTAAACGTCTCCGCAGCCGCGAGCTTATCGGTCTTTTCGAGCGACTCCCCTCTCTTATACATCGCCATTGCGGCAAGGTCGATCACTTCCATCTGTTCAGCGCTTTCAGGCTTCTGCTTTGCAATGAGCTGATGGTACATCTTCATCGCCAGATCATACTGCCCTGAACTTGAATAGCAGTTGGCAAGCATACGGAGCGCTT
>CAISVC010000331.1 GCA_903888815.1 uncultured Fibrobacterota bacterium | reverse complement strand
TCCAATGGACGCTTGCCCTGCTCGCATTTAAAAAACGGAACGAGTACGGTCAGAAGGAGTGCCCCGCGCTCTATGGGAGCCCGAAGAGTCTGCTGGAAAGCGGCACACAGCTGCTTGAAGAGTTTGAGCTACTCTGGCGGAAGAGAAATAAAGAATCGGAATTGCGGAATGTGACGGAAACGTTCAGAAGGATATTCAGCAGAATAAAGGAACTGCCTTATGGCTGAACCCGAACGCGTCATACGGCAGGTGGGAGCGATAGCGTTCAAACCCGGGGCAACACCCATGGTTCTTTTGGTGAGGGCGAAGAATAACCCTTCCCAATGGATTTTTCCCAAAGGCCATATTGAAGGCAGAGAGACGGAGGAAGATGCTTCGGCGCGGGAGCTTCTGGAAGAAGCCGGAATCAACGGAAAACCTGTCCGGCGGGCAGGGGAGAGGGAATTTCAACGTGCTGATAAAAAGTATACTGTTGTCTATTTTCTTTGTACTTATATTTCTACAGAAAACGGCGGTGAGCCGGGGCGAACCCCGCGATGGTGCTCTATCGAAGAGGCTTTGAGCATCCTGACTTTCAGCGATACACGAGAACTGCTTGAATCTGCCGTTCCTTTTTTTAAAAAACATTAAAAACAACAACAGAATTGACAAGGTTCAGCTATTGGTTTATATTTAGCTGAAAGATTTTTTTATTATAAAAAACCGTGATAGTACACTATAGCAGTTGGCGGGTAAAGGAAGAGTGTGTTAAGCAGAACATTTACCGGGGGGAAGCGCTATCATCAATCCCTGATTTTTCACCAAAGGAGAACAGGAACATGAAATTTTCCCAGATGTTTAAAACCGAGGATGGTAAGAATTATGCCGTCACCTTTGCGCTGGTCTGTACCTTGTTCTTTTTATGGGCGCTCTGCAATGGAATGATTGATGTCCTGAATAAGCATTTCCAGAACACACTGCATATTACAAAGGCGCAGTCGGCCATGGTGCAGTTTTCGAATTATATGGGATATTTTCTCATGGCCCTGCCCGCCGGGCTTCTGGCCCGCCGGTTCGGATACAAGGCGGTTATCATTCTCGGACTTCTGCTTATTGCGGCAGGAGCATTCTGGTTTATCCCTGCAACCGGCATTAATACTTTCCCGGCATTCTTAGCAGGGTTGTTCATTATCGCGATCGGTCTCACCTGCCTGGAAACAGTGGCTAACCCATATACCACGGTGCTCGGCACTCCGGAAATGGGAGCCGCCCGCATCAACCTCGCCCAGTCGTGCAACGGCCTTGGCTGGATTTTCGGCCCGCTTATCGGTGGACAGATTATTCTGTCCGCGACCTCAGAGGTCAATACCAGTAATTCTTCGTTGTACATCCCTTATTTAATCATCGGCGCCGTCGTCGTTATTCTGGCAGTTGCTTTTTTCTTTTCCAATATTCCGGAAATCCGCGCAGAGGAAGAAACCAGGGCTGATTCTGGCGCCGCATCGACGAAATCAATCTGGAAGCGGAAACATTTTACATTAGCGGTGCTTTCGCAGTTTCTCTATGTTGCGGCGCAGACCGGAATATTCAGCTTCTTTATCAATTATTTCGTTGAAAATTCCGGTGTTTCCGACCGGGCGGCATCCAAGTGGCTGACGGCAGGATTCGTTCTGTTTCTGCTCGGCCGGCTCTCAGGCAGTATGATTATGCGCAGTATGAAGGCGCACGCCACATTGGCTGTTTATTCATTTGTAAATGTTTTACTCATGGTCATCACCATGTCCGTTCACGGCAAACTCGGCGCCGGAGCGCTGCTGATGAGCTTTTTCTTCATGTCGATTATGTTCCCGACCATTTTTGCGCTCGGTATCAGGGGACTCGGTGAACATACAAAACAAGCCTCGTCGTTTATCGTGATGGCAATCGTAGGCGGCGCAATTGTTCCAATGCTCATGGGCTGGATAGCCGACAAGGCATCCATGCGGGTGGGATTTATCGTTCCGTTAGTCTGTTTTATCATTGTCGGGGCCTATGCGGCCGCGTGGCAGAAGCTTGAGGCAAAGGATGCCGCCTGACCGGGTACTATCATTCACTACCTAATTGAAAGGATGCAGATATGCTTAAAGGAATACCGTCGATTATTTCTCCCGAGCTTTTGAAAATTCTCATGGAGATGGGGCACGGCGACGAACTGGTCATAGCCGACGGCAATTTTCCGGCCGCATCAATCGCCCGGCGCCTGGTGCGCAGCGACGGCAATATGGTACCGCCGCTTCTGAAAGCGGTGCTGAAATTTTTCCCGCTCGATCCGTATGTCAAGAGTCCGGTCAGCCTCATGTCGCTCGTTCCCGGTGAGACGTATAAACCGGTGATCTGGGAAAAATACAGGGCGATACTTAAAAAGCATGAGCACTTCACGGATTTTGAATCCGTGGAGCGGTTTGCGTTTTATGAGCGTGCCCGACAGGCCTTTGCCGTGGTTGCTACCAGCGAAACGGCTTTGTATGCTAATATTATCCTGAAAAAAGGAGTAGTGACGTAATAGGCGTTATCGGTGATAAGTAAATAGGGTTTAGTTCCATCGCGCCTGTTAAAAACCGCTGACAAATGTTGGCGATTTTTTTTTGTGCGATGGACAGTTCCTGCGGAGCATAGAGGCATATGATGAAAAAACTCGCCGTCTTGACAGCTGTTCTTGCGGTAATGGTGGGTATCATTTTTATCGTAAACCTTCTGCAGAACAGGAAACCGGGCCCTGCTTTTTTTTTCCCTGCTTTTTCTCCGGCATCGTGTGCGAAAATTCTTTTCATTGAGCGGGAAGATACTTCGCTGCTCGTACGGCGCGGAAACGCATGGCATGCGGTATTGCCCCGCGAAAGAACTTCCGGGAGCCGGGATTTTTTAGATGACTATCCCGCCGATTCTGCGGCGGTTCAGAAAGCGCTGGAAAAGATCAGAGGGTTGAAAAAGGAAAATCTGGCTTCACAGAACCCGCAAAAGCAAGCGGAATTTGAAGTGGACACTGCGGCCGCGCTGTTTATGGAGTG
>CAISVC010000330.1 GCA_903888815.1 uncultured Fibrobacterota bacterium | reverse complement strand
CTGCGTCCCGGCCGCACCGGCATATCTTCGATGTTAAGCTCGATAAGTACCGCCCAGTCATCATGGAGCAATGCATCAGTTGCAACCGGCGCAGGCACAGATTCTGTTTCATGGGTATGGAACTGGGGTACCGACTCGCTTTTATACGGAGAAAATTTTCTTTGCGCGGTCGCACTGGATTCCCAGGCAGCGATCACAAATAATACCGGCCTCGGAACACCCTTCGCCGGAAATATTACGGTTTATCCGATATATCGGGTTGCCGATTTGACTCCTCCGGCAACGCCGATACTTGTGTCGCCGCTAAATAATGCTTTTAATCAACCGACAACGGTGACATTTTTCTGGAATAGGTCCTCAGGCGCCTCATTGTACACGCTTCAAGGTGCAACGGACAGCGGTTTCTCTTCAATAATGATTAATCGGGGTTTTATATCGGATACTTCACAAACAGTAACAGGTCTCGTAAACATAACCTGTTACTGGCGCGTGTGCGCCTCCAATTTTGCAAGCGCAAGCGCCTGGTCTACAGTATGGAGTTTTTCAACGATTGCTACGGCTCCTCAGGCGCCGATTTTATCCTCACCCGCAAACGGCGCCTCTGGCGTTATCAATCCGACCCTGTCCTGGCACGCCGCGACCGGTGCCTTATCCTATGCGGTGCAGGTCTCGACCGCTTCGGATTTCTCAATTATCACGATCAACGACAGCGGCATCACCGACACCTCCCATGCGGTCGCGGGTCTTTCATCTTCGACGCTCTATTACTGGCGCGTGCGCGCCTCCAATTCGCTGGGCGCAAGCCCATGGTCAGCAATATGGAATTTTTCGACAGCAGCTCTGCCGCAGACCCCCACATTATCTTTACCCGTAAACGGTTCTCTCGGCGTCAGCACCCGTCTTACCCTCTCATGGAACGCGGCAGCAAGAGCCGCGTCTTATACTGTACAAGTCTCTTCTGCTTCTGATTTTTCTTCTCTGACTGTTAACGACAATGGCATCGCTACTACATCCCATACAGTTGGCCTTTCAGCCTTTGTTCTCTACTACTGGCGCGTGCGCGCCATGAACGCCGGCGGTTCAAGCGCGTGGTCAATTGTCTGGAGCTTCATGACCGGAAATACAGGAATTTCATTATCTGGCTCATCCGCGCCGTGTGCATTTTCCGTCACCGGCTCTTCCGGAACCGTGCGTTATGCCTTGCCTGTACAATGCCACGTCAGCCTGAAATACTATGATCTCCGGGGCAGGCTTGTCGCTTCTTTTATCAATCAAACACAGTCCCCCGGCTATTACAGCCTGCACATTGACAAGGCTTTCTGTTCGCCGGGTTCTTACCTTCAGGTCTTTGAGGCAGGGACATTTATCAAACGCGGATTGGTTATTAAATAGTGGGGTGAGGTCAATTAACAAAGGAATCACCATGACCCGCAAAGGCGCTCGTTATCTCAAACTTTTGTTCCCGTTCCTCGGCCTCGGATCGCTCGTATGGGTCCTTGTGCGCGTCATTCCCAAGCCGAGCCGGGCCGCGTATCCTTGTATGCGGGTCGCGGCGCCGATGGCCAGCACTTTTATACTGTGGCTTCTGGGTCTTGGTTCGTCGTTTCTGTTTTTAAAAAAGGCCCGCGCCCGTATCCTGCAGTCGCGGTATTTTATAGCGGCAGCCTGCATCGCAGCGGCCGGAATAACGGGCGGGATACTGCTTTCTTCACCCCATTCTCCGGCATTTGCCGCTTTGAAATTGGATTCTCCCATCGGCGAGGCAAAGGGGGCGAATCCGGGCCGGGTGGTCTGGGTACACGATTCGAACGCGACGAATTGGGCCGGCCTCGGCGACGGCCACTGGTGGGAAAGCAATCACACGAACCAGGCGGTGGTTGACCAGATGATGTCGCGCGCGGTGCGTGCCCTTGGCGGCATGTCGAGCGATGCTGCGGCGTGGGATACGCTGTTCCGGTACTACAATGCGTCACACGGGCGCGGCATCATCGGATATACCGCAGGTGAGAAAATTGTCATAAAGACTAATTTTGCCCTCTCCAACCATTATCCCCCTTATTGCGGGATGGATACAAACACGTACTTTCTGAACCGCCATATTGACATTCTTAACACTTCGCCGCAGGTTATTCGTGCTCTGCTGCGCCAGCTTGTCAATGTGGTCGGTGTTAATGAAGTCGATATTTCAGTTGGTGATCCGTCGTGTTATTATCCCAACGAGTACTATGACACATGCCATGCCGAATTCCCGAATGTTCAGTATTTGGATTATGGGGGAAATTTGGGTCGTACAAAGGTGGAGTTTTCCACGGTTCCGGTTTACTGGAGCTGCAGACCTACGGGGGTAACGCAGGATTACGTTCCCCGTCACTTTGCCGAAGCCACGTACTTGATCAATTGTGCTGTTATGAAAAGCCATGCGGGCAACGGTGCCACCCTGTGTGCAAAGAATCATTATGGTTCGCTTATCCGTATACCGATTGACAGCGGCTACTATGATTTGCATCAAAGTCTTGCTCTTTTCACGTCTCAGGCGGGAAGTTATCGAGCCGTGGTCGATCTCATGGGTCACCGCTGCCTGGGCGGTAAAACAATGCTTTATCTCGTTGATGGACTCTATGAACAAAACCATAACTTGGATACCGTCCCGCATAAGTGGAGCGTGGCCCCTTTCAATGGAGACTGGACATCAAGCTTATTCGCATCGCAGGACCCGGTTGCGATTGAGTGCGTTCTGTATGACCTGTTCCAGCTCGACGATGATACTGCCCAATACCCGAAAATGCCTTCTGGGGAAGACTATCTGATCGAAGCTTCACAGGCTGACAACCCGCCGTCAGGCACCTTTTACGATCCGAACCATGAAACAGCAACCGAGCGGCTGTCGAGCCTCGGCACGTTTGAGCACTGGAACAATCCTGTTGACAGAAAGTACTCCCGGAACCTCGGCACCGGCAACGGCATAGAGCTGGTTTTTATTGATGGATCAACGAGCAGCATACGTTCTTCAGGTCGTCCTGCTGCAGGACAACCCGTTTACGCCATGCATGCACTGCCGGTGTCCGGCTGTGTGGAGCTTTCCATCCCGCGAAACGGAGAGGTCCTGCTTGCATTGTTCGACAGCCGCGGCAGGTTGCTGGGTGCCGTTCTTGACGGGTATATGGCTGCCGGCAGCTACCGGGTTGATGTGAAGTCAATTGCAGGCCGGCCCGCCGCGCTGCCCGCCGGCGTTTATTTCCTGGCGCTCTACCGTACGGGGAACCGAACGCCGGAAATGGTCGGTTCATGCACCGCGGCGCTGTTCTAAAAGTAGGATTCCGGTACCATACTCCTCGCTGCAACAGGTTTTAATGAATCAGCAAATCGGGGGGTGAATTGATTCACTTCCTGGTTTGAACTATTTTTCTACGTCTGGTTTTTTCAATTTTTCCATTATTGCGTGCCACCTGCGAAAATCATGTCTTTCTTAAACATTATAATAACTTTTATCAGACAGGAGATGGTGTATGGCTGAACAGGCAAAGGCGATGCAATCGCTCATGGTTGAAAAAAGAAAATTCCCGCCGCCGGCAGAGGTATCGAACCGGGCGCATATCAAGAGTTTCGGCCAATATCAGAAAATGTGGGAACAGTCGCTTAATGACCCCGACAAATTCTGGCTTGACCAGGCGAAATCGCTCCACTGGTTCAAGGCTCCCACAAGGTCCCTTGAGTATACCTGGGACACGGCAAAGAAAGTCATCAAACACACCTGGTTCGCGGACGGCGAACTGAACGTTTCCTACAACTGCCTCGACCGTCATCTCTCGACGCCGGTTGCCAACAAGGTTGCCATTCTCTGGCAGGGCGAAAAAGAGGATGCGGTACGGAAGATCACCTATAAAGAGCTTCATGCGGAAGTCAGCAAATTCGCCAATGTCCTCAAGTCCAGGGGCGTGAAGAAAGGCGACCGCGTCGCGATCTACATGCCCATGGTGCCCGAGCTCGCAGTTGCCATGCTCGCCTGCACCCGCATCGGCGCGATCCATTCAATCGTGTTCGGCGGTTTTTCCGCGGATTCCCTTAAAGGGCGTATCAACGACTCTACCTGTAAACTGCTGGTGACCTCCACGGTTTCGCTCCGCTCCGGCAAGACGATCAAATTGAAGGAGATAGCCGACGAGGCGCTCCGCGGGTGCCCGAGCATCGAAAGCGTCGTTGTCGTCAAGGTTGACAATCAGGATGGTCCCATGACGCCGGGCCGTGATTTCTGGTATCACGAGGAAATCGCCAAAGCTGCGCCGAAATGCGACGCGGCAGCCATGAACGCCGAAGATAACCTGTTCATTCTCTACACGTCCGGTTCGACCGGCAAACCCAAGGGCGTGGTGCACTGCACAGGAGGATATCTGCTTCAATGCGCTTTTTCGCACAAGGTGATTTTCGACATTCACGACGACGATATCTACTGGTGTACTGCCGATATCGGGTGGGTGACGGGCCACAGCTACATCGTGTACGGCCCGCTCGCCAACGGCGCCACCTCGCTCATGTTCGAAGGCGTTCCGACGTATCCCAACGCGGGCCGCTGCTGGCATGTCGTTGACAAATTCAAAGTAACGGTGTTTTATACCGCGCCGACCGCGATCCGCGCGCTCATGCGCGAAGGTAATGCATGGCCGGCAAAGTATACAATGGACTCTCTGCGCGTGCTCGGCAGCGTGGGCGAGCCCATCAATCCCGAGGCGTGGATCTGGTACTACGAAAATATCGGCCACAAGCGCTGTCCGATCGTTGACACCTGGTGGCAGACCGAGACCGGCGGCATCCTGATCACCCCGCTGCCCGGCGCCCATACCATCAAACCCGGAAGCGCCAACCGCCCGTTCTTCGGCGTTGACCCGGTGGTCCTGCGCGACGACGGTACCGAATGCAGCCGCAACGAGGGCGGCAAGCTGTGCATCCGCAAACCGTGGCCCGGAATGATGCAGACCATGTGGGGAGACCATCAGCGTTTTATCGACACCTATTTCATGATGTTCAAGGACCTCTATTTCACCGGCGACGGCTGCCGCGTCGACGAGGATGGCGACTATTGGCTCATGGGCCGCATCGACGACGTGGTCAACGTCTCCGGCCACCGCATCGGCACCGCCGAGGTCGAAAGCGCGCTGGTCAGCCATCCCAAAGTGGCCGAGGCAGCGGTCACGCCCATGCCGCACGAGATCAAGGGACAGGGCCTGTACGCGTACGTGACGCTGGTGGATGGCGTCAAGGAGAGCGACGAGCTTAAGAAAGAACTCGTGGCCCATGTGCGCAAGGAGATCGGGCCCATCGCCACACCGGACAAGATCCAGTTCGCGCGCGCCCTTCCCAAGACCCGTTCGGGAAAGATCATGCGCCGCATCCTGCGCAAGATCGCCGAGAACGACGTCAGCAACCTCGGCGACATCACGACGCTCGCCGATCCGAGTGTTGTGGAGACTCTGGTAAAAGGCCGTCAGTAATCGGTTTCATAGAATATTGAAAAACGGTAGAAATTTTTATCAACCCATTCATCAGCAAGGAGGACTTATGAACGAAACCTCAAGCCTCGAGATCAGAGACTCGACGGCAAATCCCGCGCCGCTCGGTCTGTTCGGTTTTGGCATGACGACCGTACTGCTCAATATTCATAATGCAGGTTTCTTTGAGCTGAACTCGATGATACTCGCAATGGGAATATTTTACGGAGGAATGTGCCAGATTATCGCGGGCATCATGGAATGGAAGAAAAAGAATACCTTTGGTTTTGTTGCATTCACTTCGTATGGAGCATTCTGGCTTTCCCTGGTGGCTTTGCTGGTAATGCCTAAACTCGGATGGATCGACAATTCGTCAAACACCGGGATGATATGCTATCTGGTAATGTGGGGCATATTTACGCTTCTCATGTTTGTGGGGACGCTCAAGCTGAATGTCGCGTTGCAGGTTGTGTTCGGATCACTTGCCCTGCTTTTTTTCCTGCTCGCAATCGGCGATGCTACCGGGAACGCGGGGTTCAAACATTTCGCGGGGTTCGAGGGTATCGTTTGCGGAGCTTCGGCCATCTATGCAGGAATTGCCCAGGTGCTTAATGAGGTCTATGGCAAGACTGTGCTGCCGTTGTGCCCGGTGAAGAAATAGTCATCTTTTAACGTCTGTAAAAACAGCGGGAATGGCAGCGTAGTTAACGCAGCCATTCTCATTAATGACGCTGCCGGAAACCGGGACCTTCTGGAATATGCTTGTTTAATATTATATATTAGAGTATCATTAAATAACGTTGCAGAAAACATGCTATACTATAATCAAATTTCATTTTAACAGGAGGTTGTCATGCGCTTTTTCAAGAAACTCGGTATT
>CAISVC010000329.1 GCA_903888815.1 uncultured Fibrobacterota bacterium | reverse complement strand
GGGTGAAGTGTATCGATTGCCGCTCTCACCGGTGCTGCAAGATCGAGAACCGATTTCCAGCCGAGACAGCCATCGCGAGCCTTAGAACTTTTATCGGTGCTATAGTTCCGTACCGCAGCAATAAAACCAGCAGCTGTTTTACAGTTTAAGCGCAGGGAATCCAGAAGATCCGCAATTTTTTTCATCTGTTCGGGAGAAGGGGCGACCCTGATGAAGATCTGCCGGACATGCACCTTCTGATTCTCACGGGCCATGACATTAATAACGTGGAACCCCAGCTGCGTTTCAAGGGGGTCGCTCGTCTGACCCAGCGGCAGGGAGAAGGCTTTTTGCTCAAAAGTGAGTAAATTAAGGGTTCCTTTTTCGATAAAACCAAGATCTCCTCCGGTTGCCCCTTCGGGACTTTCAGAAAAGCGCTGTGCCATCTCCGAGAAATCAGCGCCCTCGGTAAGTCGCTTTTTTATTGAGAGAATCTTTTCCCAGGCGGCCTGCCGTACCGATGCCGGAGGAGTCGCGGCGACAGCAAGTCTGGAAAGAAGCACACTTTCACCCGCCTTGGGAAGACTGTCGCGGTATTGCTTGTAGAAGTCCTCGACGTCTCTGCGCGATACTTTCATTGATGAAAGATACTGCCGCTGCACCTTCTGCTTAAGCAGCTGCTCGCGGATATTGGTTCGCGCTTCTGCCTTGAATTTCGCCAGGGTAATGCCCTGCTCATGCAGAAGGATGGTTTCGAGGCTGTCGATCGAGAGGCTATTCCGCTGCAGAATCATGGCAATTTGATTTTCAAGAGCACGTTCAACCTCGTCACTCGTGACCGCTATTGTGGTATCGTTTTTTGCGTGAACGAGAAGCACCTTGCCGTCAATAAGCTCGTCGAGGAATTTTTTCCGGTATCTTGGAAGACCAGAAGAGTCGGGCTTGAGGTTGAGCCCGGAGAGCCGGAGCGCAGTATAGGCATCGAGTTCCGACTGAAGAACGATTTCGTCGCCGACGACAGCGACAATACCGTCAATTTTCTCCGGTTTTCCGGAAAAAGAAAGGGAAACAAGCACAAAAAACACACTGAGCATCATAAGGGAAGCAACATTATTAACCATACATTCCTTTCGTACGGGCATTGCTATGAACGTATTTGTAAAATACCTTTTGAGAAACACAGCAATAAAGAGATCATAACTAGAACAGGGTTATTTTGATTTCTGCAAAATAGCAAGCGTCTCCTGTGCCATCGCAGGTTTTTCCTGAGAAGCCAGTTTTGTTTTCAGCACCACATACGGCGCATTCGTGACAACTTCGAATTCCCGCGAAGCCGCCTGCATAACGCCCATGATTTTCTGCCGCACAGCTTCCGCTTCCCCCTCAAAATAGAGCGACAGCTCACGTGCGTCGCTTATCACTACTCGGACCGCGCCGCCGGCACCTGCCGCTAGCTTGATCCGCATGAGGAGCAGAAGCGCGCTGACGCTGGCAGGCATGGGTCCGAAACGGTCGGCAATGTTTTTTTCAGTTTCGGCGAGCATCTCAAAAGACGCGATCGACGACAGCTCCTGATAAAGTTCGATACGCGAAGCGCCGTCGGCAATATAGTCGTTCGGAATATAGGCTTCAAGCGGAATATCGAGTTTGACCGGAGGCGGCTTAAAGGGCGGTTTTTCGCCCTTGATCTCCAGGACCGCCTCCTGCAGGAGCCGGCAGTAGAGTTCAAAACCCACGGCGGCGATGAAGCCGTGTTGCCGCGTGCCCAGTATATTGCCGGCACCGCGGATCTCGAGGTCGCGCATGGCGATCTGGAATCCGCTGCCGAGCTCGGTGTACTGTTCAAGCGCATGCAGCCGCATGAGCGAATCTTCGCGCACCTCTCCGAACGGCGGGGTGAGCAGGAATGCGTACGCCTGCTCCGACGAGCGGCCCACCCGGCCCCGGAGCTGGTACAGCTGCGACAGGCCCATGGCGTCGGCCCGGTTTACGATGATAGTATTGACATTAGGTATATCGAGCCCGTTTTCGATGATGACCGTGGAGAGCAGGACGTCGAACCTGCCGGCCACGAACTCCTTCATGATGCGTTCGAGCTCGTGTTCGTTCATCTGGCCGTGGGCGCTCACGGTGCGGGCCGCAGGCACGAGCTGCGCGATTCTGTCGCGCACGGCGTCAAGGTTTTTAATGCGGTTATTGACAAAGTATACCTGACCGCCCCGGTCGATCTCATTTTCGACGGCGCGCTTGACCACTTCATCGTGATATTCGGCAACGCTCGTCTCGACCGGCAGCCGATTCTGCGGCGGTGTTGCGATGATGGAGAGGTCGCGCGCACCAACGAGCGACATGTGGAGCGTCCGCGGAATGGGCGTGGCCGTGAGCGAGAGCACGTCGATGGTGTGGCGGAGCTGTTTGAGCTTCTCCTTGTGCCTGACGCCGAACCGCTGCTCTTCGTCAATAATCAGGAGGCCGAGGTTCCTGAATTTCACGTCTTCGGAAAGGATGCGGTGGGTGCCGATACAGAGGTCTATCTCGCCCGCAGCGATCTTCTGAATGGCCGCTTTCTGTTCCTTGGGCCGTAAAAAACGGCTCAGGGCCGCGATCCGCACCGGAAATGAAGCCATCCGTTCGCTGAACGTGGCATAATGCTGGGCGGCGAGAATCGTGGTCGGCGCCAGCATTGCGACCTGATAGCCGGACATCACAGCCTTGAACGCAGCGCGCATCGCGACTTCGGTCTTGCCGAATCCCACATCGCCGCAGATCAGCCGGTCCATAGGCTTTTTCGCCTCCATGTCCGCCTTGACCTCCTGTATGGAGCGGAGCTGGTCAGGCGTCTCCTCGTAGACGAAGGCGTCTTCGAACTCCTTCTGCCACATGCTGTCAGCCGCAAAGGCGATTCCTTCAAAAAACTGTCGCTTGGCATAGAGCTCGATAAGCTCAGACGCCATCTCCTTAAGTGATTCGCGGGTGCGGACTTTCAGCCGCTCCCACGACGAGGTGCCGATCTTCGACAGGGCAGGGGAGACCGATTCCTTGCCGATGTATTTCTGGACTTTATGGAAATCTTCGACCGGCACATACACGCGGGCATTGTCCGCAAACAACAGCACCATGCAGTCGGAAGCGACACTGCCGGCTTCTACCCGTTCCACGCCCAGGAATTTTGCGATGCCGTGGTCCTCATGCACCACGAAGTCCTGCGGCGCAAGGGCGTCAAACCCGGTGATCGGAATGCTGCTCTTGCGTTTTTTGATTTTTACGGGCCGTTCGGTCCGCTGCATGATCTGGTTCTCGGAGAAGAGCAGAAAGCGCTGTTCTCTGATGATAATGCCACGGCTCAAAAAACCGAGCATGATTTCCACAAAGGGGCAGGAGTCAGCGATGAGTTCCTGCATGCGCTCGGCGTGGCCCATGTTCGGCGAGAGGATAACGCACCGGAAACCCTCGTTATGGTACGAAGTCAGCGCACCGGTCAGCGGATCAAGTTCCCGGGGCAGCAGCGGCTGTCCCGTAAAGTCAAGGCTCAGAGGAGCGCAATCGTACGGGGCTTCGAGCGTATCGCAGAAAACAGTGTCGTAACAATCGAGCTGACTGTTAATGAACGAAGGGCGGTGCAGAAGTTCATGTGGCCTGGAAACAAAAGGCCGCAGGAGGTCGGGCACGCGGCTGTAATGGCGCTCATAGTTCTGCGCCGTTTCGTCAAACCGCCGCAGCGGCGGAATAAGGTCATCCCACACGACGAGCGTTTCCGGCGCGCAGTAATCGAAAACCGAAACCGCGGGCAGATCGAACCAATGCAGGAACCACTCGATACCCTCGAGATCCGCCATTGCCTTCCACTGGTGCTCGAAGCGGTGGACGGCCAGAGGATCGCCGCCGCGCGATTGAGCAGCCGCCCCGATTTTTTCGATCGCGGTTTTGATGTCGCTGTCTGAAAAGCAGAACTCGCGCATGGGGAAAATTTCGACGGCGGTTTTTGACAGAATTGATTTCTGGGAAAAGACATCGAACTCGCGGATCGAGTCGATGGTGTTGCCCCAGTATTCGGCGCGTACCGGGTTTTCGGTGAGGAACGGATAGAGGTCGACGATGCCGCCCCGGATGCAGAAGGTGCCGAGGTTGGTCACTTGGTTTTCGCGCCGGAAGCCGATTTCCGAGAGCCAGCGCGACAGGGTTTCTATGGGCACCTCGTCTCCCGGCCGCAGCCGGATAATGCGGTTGAAAAGCGTTTTCGGAGCAACGAGCTTCTGGCATAAGACGCTGTGCGGCGCAACAAAGACTTTTATCTTTCCCTCAAGGAGTTCGGCAAGCACGCGGAAGCGCGTCTCAACCGTGGGCCCGAACGGCGATTTCATGTTGTAAGGCACAGCGTCGCGCGACGGAAAGAGCGCGGCGTTTTCCTCTCCTATAAAGGTCATGCACTCTTCGCAGAGCGTTTCGGCCCTTTTGCTGTTTTCAACAAAAACAAAGACCGGCCTGCCCGAGGACACAAAGAGGTCACTTATAAGCAGCGCATCGCCTGAGCCGGCAAGCCCTTTAACAAGTGTATGGTGCGGTTTGTCAGCCAGCCACTGCCGCACGGCCGGAAGAAACGGCGACGACCACTGGCGGGAAAAGGGTTCGATGGTCATATATTTCTAGGCAAACCAAGAAAATACCTCATGAGGCAGGATGGATTCGCTATTTCACTGGAGGAAAAATGAGCTAGGAGAGATTTGAACTCTCGACTCTCGCCTTAAAAGGGCGATACTCTACCTCTGAGTTACTAGCCCATTGCAAAAGTGCGGATATTTTCTGCAAAAAAAGACGCTCAAAAATAATAAACAAGTGGTACTCGAAGCAATAATCATTATTACATCAACACCCTCACCTCAAGAGAAAAGACGTGGTTGGCTGGTTGGAACGCCTGCGCACCGACCGGCTTGCGGAGATCGCCGCGGTAGGTGCCGATAATGAGAAGCCGGGCGCCCATTTTAATGTCCGAATTGATCATGAGCTGATGAGAGATGCCGTTCAGGAAACCCCTGGCCATACGATAGTCGGTTTCACCCGTAAGCGGAACCACCGAATAGGTGTAAATCGCTGTAACAGCCCCTTTCTGAGCAGGCTGCCAGGAAAGGGAGGGTGCGATCTGATAGTAAAAAACACTGTCGATCGGCACAGAACGGCTGGCAGAACCATTGTCAGCCTTATGAGCAAGACCGGCGACTTCGAGCAGAGAAAGACTTGCTCCGCGGAAGGGACGGTATTTCTGGGACAACTCGAGGCGGCGGTCGTAAACAGAATATTTAGTGCCGACCGTATCGTTGTGGCTGAGCGAGACCAGATTAAGGGCTCCGCCGAAAGTCCAATCTTGAACGGTTCGGTCGGTTTCAAGCCTGGTCTCAATGCTGCCTTCGATATAATTTCTGATTTTACGATATGCCGGAGTTATAGAAAGGCGTCCCTTTGCAGCGCGGCCGGAGTCGCTGCGCGGCAGCCAGGCAATATCCTGCCGGTATGAAAGGTCGGCATAACGGACTGGTTGGCCGGGATGAGTATTAGCGAAGTAGGATACAAGGGAGGAATAGCCCGGAACCCATGTGCCGGGACCGTATTGCTGAGCATCAACATGCTCTTCGCAAAAAAGGGTTCCCTCCCAGGAGAGGTCGTTTAAAATGCCTTTATACTGCCTGCGCGGTTCATAAGACCAGGTCATGTCGGCCGATGTTTTACGCACACGGAGAAATGATGATTGATCGTACACCTCCTGCTGCTGCATGAAGTAGTCGCCCGGAATATGGGGCACATACTCCTTGCGTACCGAGTCATACATATACGTACCCATACCCTTGCCGGCAAAAACCGGGATCTGGACAAACGACGAAGCCATTTCCGTACTCGTGCGGAAATGCTGCCGTGAAGAGAATCCGCATTTTTTCGGCGTAACGGTACTCATGAGGTCGATAAGCATAGTGGTAGAGCGGCTGGCGCCGAGATTCTCAGTGCGGTCAAAACTCGAGGAGCCGCTTACACGCCACGATGGAAGAAACGAACGGTCGAGCGACTGCTCCCAGCGCACCGAGTAGCCGGTATCCTTTGACCAGGGTTCGCCGCTTTTTATTTTTCTTCTTGACATATACGATAACCGCTCGTGCAGCATGAGCGGCGCGTATTCGTATAAAACGCCGCCCTCGTACAGGCCGGAACCGTTATGCAAAGAGTCCGACCGCCATTCGTCGCGGTAAAAAAGTCCGCAGGTCTGTCTGGAAAGACTGAGCCGGGCCTTACCGTATTCGCGCCTGCCTGCCCCTTTTTCACCTGCGTCAAGATGTCGGAAAAATGAACCGCTGTAATCAAGGAAAAACCGGTCGTTCCATCCGTACTGCAGCGCGGGTGAGAGCCGGTCGGTTACCAGAAGCGAGTCTCTGCGGTTCTGACCGTAGGAGAGAGATGTCTGCAGTCCGGGCAGCAACGTTGCGCCGGCGGTCGCATCCCACTGCTGGCGTTCGGTCTGGGTCTGCACAAGGCGCGTGTCGTCCCACTGCTCTTTACGGTCATAGGCAGAGAGCACTTCCGCGTCGAACCGCCGCGAGGTGAAGGAGTGCGAACCGGCCAGCCAGGCCGAACGCCGGTCCCGGTCCTTTGATCCGGCCAGAAAGGAGAAGCGTGTTGCCGAAGCCTTGTTGTCCTTATCGTCAAGCGATGAAAAAAGGTTACGGTCGATGTCCTGACCCGCGACGTTAAGTGCGGCGTTAAAGCCATTAAGCTTCACCGCCGCCTTAAATTCACCCGAACGCCGTGCCTGGGGCGCCGGGACCGGCGAGAGATCGGTGTAGTTTCCGGAATCCCTGCCTGCAAACACATAGACCGGTCCGCGGAGGTCGGTGAAAAATACCTGGTAGTTGCCTTTTTCTCCGGAGCCTGTCGGCCTGAACCAGACATAGTAATATCCGAACACAGAGTCGGGATGATCGCGGTCAAAAGGCGAGTAGACGAAAAAAGTGTCGTTTCCGCTGACCTGTTTCCGGTAGAGGGGGTAGAACTGGCTTTCGCTTGCCACATCGTTCGGATGCACGGGTTTGGCAGTCGAAGCGTAGGGGAGACGGTCGCCGGCGCGCTGCAGCGCCGCAACTTCCGCACCTGTCAAGGCAAGATCAACAGGGTGGCCTTTGTTGTCGCTCTCGGACCAGAACACACCCTGCACGGAAAAGTGGGAATCCGGTGGAGCGAAACCCGCTCCGGCGCCGAGCAGGGTCCGCTGATAGTTGAACAGTTTGTATTCATATTCGATGCGGATCAGATCTTCGTTTTTGATACAATTTTTCGGCGTAAAGGTGATGGTGCCGAGCTCATAATCGACGATGAAATCCCTGTCATTGCCTTCTTCAAGCTCACGGCCGTTAAGCCGCACCTTTACGGTTCCGCTTACCGGCATGATGAAATCGCGCTCGCCTTTTCCGGCAAGATAGTACGGCCCCTGGACGCCGGTGAGCCCCTGCCTGGTTTCTATGGTCGTCTGACCGCCGGAAAGCGCGCCGAAAGCGCCGACTGAAAAGTACGTTTTACGCGGCACATAGTTCGCGGAAAGACCCTTGATCTTTTTGCCGCCTGAAAGCAGCCCCTTGAACGGCCATGCGACATACTGATCGCCGGCAATGGCGCGGTAGGAAGGGTCGTCAAGGGTGATATAGATCATATCAAAGTCGCTGATCTCGCGGGTCTGGCCGTCGAGCGACGAACCCTGGTCGGAAAGGTGGGCGCTGACCGTTGTCTGCGGCCTGATCTCACCGCCAATCCGCACATCGAGCCCCTGCTCCAGGTTAACCTGGCCGAAGTTGCCGACCGACACACCAATGCTTTTATAACCGGATACATTCACCTTTTCCTGCCGCAGGGGTATGTCAGCCGCAGCAATGAAGGTGTCGCTCCTCGGTGATGTATCGTAAACAGTGAGGTAAGTTTTCGAATAGGACGAGAAAATTTTCGGCACCCCGTAATAGCTTGTATGAAAAGTGATATGAATCGGCACTCCGCTGTCAATGGGTTGCGAAAAAAAGAGGGAATTGCGGTCAGAAATGAATGTCCATGGCGGCACCACCATACTGTCCCGGAGTTTAATGGACAGCGTGGCGGTATCGGCAAACGAGCTGCCAATACAATACGGTCCCTGGCTGCCGTTACTATAAAGCGTGGTGTCAATAATGGCGGCCGCCGAGCCTGATATGATAAAAAAAAGATAATAGAATATCTTTTTGTTGATAATTGGGCCCCTTACAGATAATCGCGCATTAAATAGGAGCAGTCCCTTCATCATAGATACATACGATAATGAAAGAATAAATGTTTATAAATTTCTGTATTTTCAAAATAATAAACACGATAGTACAGTACGCGAATTTTAAGACACAACACGTTTTTACAGGATCGCATATCGTTGAATGGTTTCGGGACATTTCTTGATTGTTAGAGAAAATTATCATACAATCTATCCGGTGTACAAGAGTGCAGCATACCGTGCTTGCAGAACGCGGGGTCAATAATGCGCAAAGATGCTTTTTCCGAGGACAGGATTCTGAAAAAAATTGAAAAGCATTTTTCCCTCCAGGGGTTTATCACCAGAGGGCAGATCGAAGGGGCGGCGCCTGATCCTAGGCAGAGGAGAAAAATTCGCGGAATTCTCTTTGAGCGCAATATTCCCATTCACGATCTTCCGAAACGCGGGAGCGGAGAACAGTTTTTACCGGGAGCGGCACGGTCCATTGAGGCCGACCGGCCGGGCCATTATTCCGACCCGACCCGGATATATTTCAACCGGCTGGGCAGGGTTCCGCTCATGACGCGCGGACAGGAGGTGCAGCATGCAATTCTCATCCGTTTCGCTCAGTACCAGATGTTAAGCAAAGCGTTTCGCGAAAAGGAGGTGCTTGAGACGCTGTACCACCTCGCCCGCAAGCTTTCCGAAGGAAAGGTGAAATACGCAGAGGTGCTTGCAGGGAATGACGAGTTTTCAGCAGCGGGCGATTACGAAAAGAGAACCGCCAAGGCGTTTCTCCGGACAATTGCGAAAATTAAAAACAGGCGGAACAGACTTGAAAGCCTCAGAATAAACGCAGCAAGAGACGCCGGAAGCAAAGTCCATCTGGAAAAGGTGGAACGGCTTGAAGAGGAATGCACCGAACTTTGCCAGCAGCTCCGGCTCAATGCGCATCAGATCCGCGATTTGCTTATAAAATACCGGGCGATCCTTGAAGAGTCGAAAAACGAAAACGAGATTGAGGAATTCGCCTACTGGGAAGAGATGCAGAATCAGGCAAAGTGCTCCATTATTGAAGCCAACGTGCGCCTTGTGGTCAGCGTGGCAAAACGATACATACGCCGGGGACTGGAGATCAGCGACCTCATCCAGGAAGGTAACAAGGGGCTCATTACTTCGGTTGAAAATTTCGATTATCGCAGAGGATATAAATTCAGCACCTACGCGATCTGGTGGATACGACAGTCGATCCTGCGAGCCATTCATGAAAAGGCGAAAACAATTCACATCCCTGCCAACACGTTCGATCTATTCATTAAAATCGAGCAGTTTGACCGGACCTTCTGCCTCCGGCACGGGCGCAACCCGACCGTAAAAGAAATTGCGGCGCACCTCAAATGTTCCTCTCAAAAAATCATTGCCGCGCGTGAAAGCTCGATGAAACCGGTATCGCTTGATATGCGGATCGGGAATGACGATGCTACGGTCGGCGAATATATAGAGGATCAGCACACCGAAGATCCGTTTCAAAGACTTTCGCTGACCGATCTTCATCATCACATCAATCATGTTCTTGATTCGCTTGAGCCGAAGGAAAAACAGACGGTTGTCATGCGTTTCGGCCTTGACGACGGCCGCATCAAGACCCTCGGAGAAATCGGGAAACGGATGAAGCTGTCAAACGAACGGATCAGGCAGATCGAGATAAAGGCGCTCAGGAAATTGCGAATGGCAAAGAGGGCCGGAGAGCTTGCGCCGTGGCGGGAGGAGGCAGGGACCGATATGAGCATAGAGGAGTAAGAATAATGGATATTTTTAAAATTGAGTTACCTGTGAAGAAAAAAAGCAGGCATTTTCCGGAGCGCTGAGCCAGCATTTCCGCTTTCACCCATATGGAAAAGCAAGCGATAATATATTTTTCACAGGTAAAATAACGGGAAAACTTTTTTATTAATCGGCAGCGCAAACCGAAGCAATTGCTGATGCACTCACTTTCTAAGAAAATCCAGGAGCGGATCAGACAGACACGGCTGTTCTTTCTTGATCTGGACGGCACCGTGTACCTGGGCGAAACGCTTATTCCCGGGGCAAGGCAATTTGTTGAACATTTACGGAAACAGCAGAAACGCTATATTTTTCTGACCAACAATTCCTCGCGGAACGCTGCCGAATACCTTAAAAAACTTGTGGCTCTCGGGATTCCGGCAACCATCGAGAATGTTTTTACCTCAGGACAGGCGACCGGCATCTTCATTTCGCGGAAAAAACCGGGTGCCCGTCTGTATGTCGTTGGAACGCGCTCGCTTGCCCGGGAGCTGGCCTCGTACGGACTTTCCGTGTCCGACGGGAAGGGTGCGGTCGATTACGTGGTGGTGGGGTTCGATACAGAGCTTACTTATGATAAAATCAGAACCGCCTGCGAACTGGTCGATCGGGGGGCCGGCTATATCGCAACAAATCCCGACTTCGTGTGTCCTGTGGGGGAGAAAAAAAACATTCCCGACTGCGGATCAATCTGTTTTATGATCGAACAGGCGACCGGGAAAAAGCCGCATATTATCGGAAAGCCGCACACTGATATGGTTGATATCATATGCAGGAAGTTTAATGTGACAAAGGACAAGGCCGTCATTATCGGCGATCGTCTTTATACCGATATCATGCTGGGCCGCAATTCCGGCGTATTTACCATCTGCGTGCTTTCCGGAGAATCCAGCCTTTCCGATATCAAACGATCACCGATAAAGCCGGACTGTATTGTAGTGTCCATCAATGAATTAAACCGGTTTTTTCACCGGCCTAAAGGCCTCTGAAAAAACAACAGTCTAAAGACGTGTAAAGAAATAATAGTCTAAAGACCTGTATGGGAATAATGGCATTATTTCCTGCAGGTATTATTTCTGCACGTGTTATTTACGTGACCGGCAGGATCATTTCTTAATACAGCAACGGTCGACAGGAAAGAATCTATTTTATTCAACAATCTTCTGCGTTATTAATCTCAGAGCATTTTTCATGCGGTACTTTTTATGAAAAAAACACATGTTCCTATAATCTCCATCACCTCCAATTCCCTGCTTGTCCTTTTCAAGATTATTGCCGGCGTAGTTATGGGCTCTGTTGCGGTAATCTCTGAGGCGATCCATTCCGGAATAGACCTCCTTGCAAGCGCGGTGGCGTTCATATCAATACGCAAAGCAGAAGAGCCGGCCGACCAGCATCATCCCTTCGGCCACGGCAAGTTCGAAAACATCTCCGGGTTCTTTGAGGCGATACTCATTTTCGTGGCCGCCGGGATCATCATTTATCAAGCGGTGAAAAAGCTTCTTTACCCGGTCATGGTCGAAAAACTCGACTGGGGCATCGGTGTCATGCTGGTTGCAACGCTCGTCAATATTATCGTGTCGCGCATTCTTTTCAGGTTTGCAAAATCGACCGGCTCTATTGCCATTGAGGCCGATGCCATGCACCTGTGGGTCGATGTATTCACCTCAGGAGGGGTCGTGATCGGCCTCGTGCTTATCAGGATTACACACTGGGAACCGCTTGATCCGGTGATTGCGATCCTGGTAGCCGGGCTCATCCTCAAAGCTGCATTCGACCTTACGCTGAAGTCACTTGATGACCTTGCCGATCATAAGCTGCCTGACAGCGAGATACAATTGATTCAGTCCGTTATCGGTAAATACCCGGAAATTGACAGTTACCACAAACTCCGTACCCGTAAGAGCGGCTCGCAGCGGGAAATCGACATTCATATTCAGGTCGACAGGGAAACGTCGCTCGCCGCTTCCCACGACCTCTGCTTTCACCTTGAAAACGCCATCAAGGCGGAGCTGCCCGGCGCTTATGTCACCATTCATGTTGAGCCGAGCAAGAAAGAGAAAGTATAAGAACCTATCGCGGGTTCCACTGCTGGGCCATGGTCATGATGCCGACCACGAAAATCATCATGCCCGTGGCCAGCAGCACCTGCTGACGGCCGTTGTACTTCCGTTTGATAAGCTTGAGTTTCTGGGGCTGACCCTGATCGGCCAGCGGAGACGCTTTGGTTAATTCGGGAGAAGAGAGGGAGTCGGCTTTTTGAACAGCGATTGATTTTCCCGCATCGACTTTCAGGGAGTCTTGGATTCGAGGTATTGCTGTGTCGGAAACAACAGAGGTAACAAGCGAGCCTATTGAGTCTGACGAGTCTTTTGACGGTGCTGCGGTCAAACCGGAAAAATTGAGAACAACCGCATAAAATCCAATAATTAACAATCTTGCATAATAGTGACGCACGGTAAACTCCACAAGGTTACACGTACGTATAAATCTATTTCCCGCCAGGAAAAGAGACAGCTATAAAATGTATTAATAGCAGGTATCTGTTTCGGTGTTTTTGCCGGGCCGTTCCCCGTTGGTTTGAACAGCCCGCAAAGGCACCGGAGCGTCGAGAAAAAGAGGTTGATTTCTTTGAATGATCTTCCTATTCTATTATATTTTAACAGGGGCGTATGCCGCCGTTCTGTTCGAACTGCGGCAAGGGTGAT
>CAISVC010000328.1 GCA_903888815.1 uncultured Fibrobacterota bacterium | reverse complement strand
CCTCGGCGAATTCCTTTTCAGGAGCGGCACCTATCCCCTGTTCCTGCTCGGCGAGTTCGACCGGCCCTTTGCGCGGCTCACCGGGCTCCGTCTAAGCGCTGAATCCGGCAATGACGATTTCGGATGGAAATTCGACTGGCTCGCCCTGATCGAACGCACGCTCAGGCCGTTCAACGACGTTTCGCTTGCGGCGGTCATGACTATGAACTTCCTGAAAATGGTCACCATCGGCGGCGGCGTTGATTTTTCCCATGGACTACCCATGAACAGCCATGTCACGACGCTGATAGAGGACCGCAATAAATACCAGGTAAAGAACGCCTTTTTCAACAGCGATTCCACCGTTGATTCCATCGTTCACACCGGCTATTATACGTTCAAAGGCACCAAGCTCACGGTGCACGCGACCATTGATCCGCTGAGAACGCTTCGCGGGAACAGCGAGTCGTTCATCGGGCAGTTGTTCGGCGAAAACGGCGGAACACTATACGCCGAATTTGCGGTGATCGGTCTTGAAAATTATCCGGGCAACGCGAATATCAATCCCCGTGGATACGGAAAGGCGGCGGAGAGAAGTCCCTGGATGGCGGGATTCACCATCCCCGCATGGAAGCTTCTGGATGTATGCGCGCTTGAGTTCGAGCGGTATCCCGGATACCTCCCGGACAGTTATTACCGCCCGGTCATTAACGGCTGGCCCCTGCCCACGGACCGGAACAGCAACTCCGCGGAAGGGTACGACTCTTCGACGTACCAGCCGCGGTGGCTCTGGTCGCTCTACATGAAAAAACAGATTGTAAAGCATTTCAGCCTCGTCTGCGAGATGGGACGCAACCATCAGCGCTGGGAATTCAACCAGAACGAGGGCTTTTTCTATGACTTCGAGACCGCACTGGTCAAACCGGATCAGTGGGGATGGCACCTTTCCGGGGTGTTCAGTTTTTAGCGGCACGCGAAACCGACCCGCTGTCCGGGGGGCCGGTACCTGTGCATTCTGATACGGTAAAGCATCAACAAGGAGCGATCATGCGTTCTATCGGCGGAGTGGCGGTCATTATCTGCATCCTGACCTGCATGGCAAGAACCGGCGCTGCGGAAGACACCGCAGGCGCGGGAACGATTTCAATAGCCGGTGCCGGGGAACTGGAAACGTCCGAGCTGATGAGAGCGCGCGTGCTTTCGGGCAATATAAATTCCACTCAATTTCACTTATGGATGAATCATCTGCTGGCAACGCTCAACTTTGAGGCGCGGCCGCTGGAATACGCAAAGCTGCGCGGAAGTTTTGAGTTCCGCGAGTATACGTATTTCATCAGCACCACGTACAATCAGGGTGATTTCCTGTATCAGGAGTTCTTTGTCCGGGAGGCGCAGGGCATTCTCTCGCTTATCCGGAACGGGCCCGTGTCGCTCGAACTGGCAGTCGGGCTCATGCCGTACAAATACAATCCTGAAGTGCGGGACCTCGGCGAATTCCTTTTCAGAAGCGGCACCTATCCGTTCTATCTGCTGAACGAGTTCAACCGGCCGTTCGCCCGGCTTACCGGGCTCCGTCTCGGCGCAAAGGGCGGCAGCGAAAATTTGAGCTGGAAATTCGACGGGCTTGCCCTTACGGAACGCGAGCTGAGGCCGTTCTGGGACTTCTCTTTTGCGGCAATCGCGGGCGTCAATTTCATGAAGATGGTTGACATCGGCGCCGGCGTGGACTTCGCCCACTGCATATCGGTTGACAGCCGCCTGACTTCGCCGGACACCAATGTGACGCAGTACGTAAAAGATTCCGTCTATGACGCCGGCCTCGGCGTCTGGCAGTACGACTACGGCCACTATACGTTCAAAGGCACCAAGCTGATGGCGCACGCGACCATTGATCCTCTAAGAACGCTTCGCGGTGACAGGGAGTCGTTCATCGGGCAGCTGTTCGGCGAAAACGGCGGAAAAATTTACGGCGAATGGGCGATCATCGGCCTCGAGAACTATCCGGCAAACCGGTCGAATTTACAGGTCACCAACCCCTTCGGTTATGACAAGCTGAATCAGAAGATGCCCTGGATGGCGGGGATCAACATTCCCCTGTGGAAACTGCTCGATGTCTGTTCATTCGAGCTGGAACGGTATCCGAGCCCCAACCCCAATACCACTTCCCCGGTCATCGTCGACGGCTTCCCGCTACCCCCCTATTACGACAATCTCAACCGTTTGAACAGCGCGACGAAGTATGATACCGGTATGGCCTATGTACCGCGCTGGTACTGGTCGCTGTACATGAAAAAGCAGATCGTAAAAAATTTCAGCGTGGTGTACCAGATGGGCCGCGACCATGTCCGCTGGGAGATGCCGTTGAATTACCAGACCGCGGACTACGACTACGAGGAAACAATGGTGCGGCCGAACGAATGGGGATGGCGTCTCAGGTTCATAATCAGTTTTAATTAACCGCTCACAACAGGGAACAGAGGTTTTTTCCAGCAAAAAATGCAGCACTTTTTCGATTTTTGTAGTATATTTATGGATGAAAAGGGAAAAGTATTTTTTTAAAATTTAAGCACTTAACAGTGTTAAACTTTTCAACTGACGAATCATAAGCCATTTTAATTAACTTTTTTTTCAAGGAGGGGTGTATGTATAGAATCACGGGGTTGAAGAATGCGGGGCGAATGGGGCTGTTCTTCGCCGCGCTGCTGTTTACGCTGGGGTACGGCACCGCGGTGGGTACGTACACAACGTATGCCGTGAGCGGCAACCGGGTCACGGTCACGACGTCCACCGGGCCGCTGCGGATCGAATTCTGCGACACGAACATCGTGCGCGTAAGCTTTGACCCGGCCGGCAATTTCACGTCGACCCAGGACGTGCTGGGCGATCCGGACCTGAACCGGACCTGGCCTGCGGTGGCAGGGTTTTCCGCCGTTATCAACGGGACCACCCTTGAAATCGGGACCGCGGCATTGAGTGCGCATTTGACGGCAACAGCAGGCACTGCGGTACGGCTCTCTTTTTACAAGGGAAACACGCTTTTGACAAATGAAACCGCCGCCATGAACCACCAGGGCGCGAATGTGCTCACCCTCGCGCAGGGCGCGAACGAGCACTTTTTCGGCTGGGGAACCGGTTTCCAGTGGTTCCGGCCCGGCGACGCGAACTTCTATTTCAGCCTCGACAACAAGGGACGTTCTTACTCCAAGCCGCGCGAAACCGCGTGCTACATGTACTCGACCGGCGGATACGGGCTCTTTTTCCTTTTTGCCGAACCGATTGCGGTGGGCTCGCAGTGGGGAAGGATTTCAGGCGGCGCCACGGGCACCGCGGCCAGCTTCAACCTGGCCGGCAGCAGCCAGATTTACGGCAACTCCAGCCAGCTGACCATGAACTGGGCAAGCTATTACTTCATTGCGGGCAACTGGAAAACGGCGATATCCGGATATACAAAGGTCTCCGGACGGCCGCCGGCGCTCGGCAAGAAGTGGTACGGCATCATGCGCGACATGTACTTCGCCCGCGGAGCCGCGACCTATGCCACGATGAGAACCTGGGCGGACATGTTCCGGAGCAACCGGTTCAACATGGACTGGATCCGCATGGACAATTTCTATGACTGGACCAACCTCGGCTACGCGACCCCGCCGAACACGGGCTGCTGGGACAACAACGTTCCGGCCGCGATCCAGTATATCCGCGGCAGGGGATTCTATTTCGGCGGCATGTCAGCCGGATGGACCTATTACGGCTGCTGCAGCGCCAACTGCACCCAGAACCTGGTCGAGGACGTTGCGCACGCGACCACGGCAGTGAACAACGGGTTCGACTGGGCCTGGTACGACGCCATGAATTACCACAGCCGCACGCAGTCCAGGCAGCAGTGGGACGTATGGCTGGCCGCGCACGGCCAGGACACCTCCAAGGTCATGATTTCCAGAGGATGGCAGTCGCTCAGCGCACAGTCGTGGCCTGCCGCCCACCTTGGCGACTATCTCAACCAGCAGTGGAACACCTATAATAAATTCGGCGTTGTCCCTTCGGCCCTTTCCGAGCACCTGGTCGGCTACGCATACAGCCACTGCGACCTCGGGGAAGCGTATGACTTCGGGTACATCGCTTTTTCAATCCGCCCCATGTACACCATCCACATGGCAGGAGCCGCGGGCGGCGATGCGCAGAACTTCCAGGAGTGCGGAACCATCGGCAATTATGCAGCGGACCTGAAGACCCTCATGCACAAGTGGGACAATTTCCATTATCAGCTGATCCCGTTCTTCTTTTCGTACGGCATGAAAGCGCATCAGGAGGGCGTGCCCATATGGCGCGGCATGATGTGCCAGAACGGCGGCGAGAGCGATGCCAATACGTATAACCTGTATATGCAGCATTATGTGGGCGAAGAACTCATTGCCTCGCCGTATTTCAACGACTGCATCCTTGACGGAGGAGCAGGAACGGACGGGACGTACGTATTCCGCACGTCGGGCAACCCGAACGAGACCAGGACCGGCAACGGGGCGCGGCACAATATTTATCTGCCTGCCACGACCTACGGCGCATGGTACGATTTCTTCCCGGTCGGCGCGCCGGCGCTCAAGTACGCTCCCACCACCATCGCCTCCTACACGGTCAATCAGGGCAACAGGCCCAATATGCGGCTGCCGCTGTTTGTCAAGGCAGGGTCGATCATTCCGCTCATGGACACCCTGCAGTATATCGGCGAAAAGCCCGAGACCAGCATAACGGTCGTGCTGTGGCCGGTAGGCGCCTCGGCAACGACCCCCACGTCGGGCTCCTTCACCCTGTACGAGGACGAAACGCCCCGTACGTCACAGTTAGGCTATACGTTTGACCCCGGAGTGAACCCGGCCACTATTGTGACCATGGGCGCCATGTCGGCCGGATCAAAGTACTGCGCCACTCCCGCCAGCCGGCATTACCGGGTCCAGGTCCGCGGCATGTCTACCATCACGGCACCTGCGGGAGCCTATCAAAGAACGGGTACGAGCGGCGCGTGGACCGCGCTGCCGGGGATCACCGCCGCGCAGTATGCCGCCTGTACGCCGGGCTTTTATTATGACGCGGGGAACAGCGGCATAGCGTATGTAAATGCGACGCTCAACGGCTCCGCGACATTCCAGGTCGCCTTAGGCACCGTCTCGACAGCCCCGTTCTCCGGGGAAATGCTCGCGCGGCAGGTATCGATCATGCTCCGCACCGGAGCGCTCGAGGTGAAGGTGCCGGTGGCCGGGAACCATACGGTCGAAATCCTGAATGCGCAGGGCAGGCTCGTTGCGAAGCGCACCGGGAGCGCGGCCGCCGATTACACGATCCCGCTCGACCGCCGGGCCACGGCAATGTATCTCGTCAAGGTATCGGCGCAGGGGAAGTCGTTTGTGAAGAGAATAACGCTCTGATAGCACGACGGGATTGAAAGGTCCGGTCAAGGCACACACGGATGCAGGCGCCCCTTATGTTCGCTCGACAACCTCGGCGACTTCCGCACTGAGGGTTTTTACGGTCAGTATTCTTTTTAGTAAATTTTCAGACATTTCAGGAGCGACACCATGAGCATCAATGACATCAGGACCGCTGTCGCGGCACGGCTTCCGGATAGCTTCGAGCCGCTGCTGTTATCGTTTTACGGCAGCAATGCACGTGTGAAAGACGATTTCGTCATTATCGGCGACGACTCCGCCATTGACCTCTGCGTTGATATGCGTGACAACTGCCTTTATGCTGTCGACCCCGAAGGCAAGCTGCCGGTCAGGTTCGTGAACTCCGGCCTTGAGCAGTTCATCCGTTTTTTCAACGCCTACAAGGAGTTCTCGGACAAGCTCGACCGTGCGCGTGATGCGGACGCCGTCTCGTACCGGGAACTGAAGAGAACCCTCCGCCCGCAGCTCACGGCAATCGACGACCGTGCGCTAAGCGGCGTTGAAAAATGGTGGGAACCGGCCGTGGAACAGCTTGAGGATGAGGACGAATGACCTGCATTTTGACCTCACCTGCCTTCGCCAACCTGCCTGCGCGCCCGCCTTCGCCGTAGCCGGCTTCGGCAGAGGCAGGTAGCCGCTCCGGCCGTTCTAAGAATGAAATCGTTCATCCTTATAAGGCCTTTAGGCGAAGGCAGGGGCTACGGCAAGGCTGGCCCGCGTGCTGTCTCTTGACCTCTACCCCCTGCCCCTTCTCCCACAGAGAGACGGGGGAAAGCATAAATCTTGACCTCACCTGCCTGCCATCAGGCCAGGGCGCCAGGAGAGGGTGATTGGCGCTATCGAAGATTAATATGCAGATATAGGTAAAAAAGGATGATATGATGCAGTTACCTGCATACAATATGCCAAAAAGGGGTATATTATGCTAGCATCATGTGCCTAGTTGTGCAACATTCTTGGGCACCTATCAAAAATTAAAACGCGCGCGCAAAAAAGGAGAATGACAATGAAATACACTTACATTTTCGTGATGACTCTTTTGCTTTTGGTGAAAACGGGATACTGCCTCTTTCATCCATTGGCCTCTGTTATACACCTTGGTGCCGATTCGGTTTTTGTCTATGATGAAACACATTTGTTGAAAAGCATAACTGTAAATACAATAGAAGGGTCCCAAATTGTTGGTCGAGAATACGACAAGAACAACAACTTGCTTTGCTACT
>CAISVC010000327.1 GCA_903888815.1 uncultured Fibrobacterota bacterium | reverse complement strand
GGGCCGATGCCGCCGTTATAGTGAGTCATGAAGACGCCGGCTGTTGCGGCAATCATGGCGCTGAGCACGAAAAGGTGCAGCTTATACCGCGCCGTGTCGACCCCCATTGCCTGCGCCGCCTCTTCGTTGCCGTGGATGGCACGGAGCGCCCTGCCGGCCCGCGAATTGATGAGATTGCTGAGCATGACCATGACGGCAAGAATAATAAGCCATGTGAAATAATAACTGGTCAGCCGGTGCGATTTGCTTCCGTCAATTACCAGTCCCGCGATAAGGCGGAACGGCGGAACGTCCGACAGCCCGTCCGCGCCGCCGAAAAGCGGCGTGCCCAGCGCGATCCGGTAAATGATGGTCCCGAAGCCGAGCGTCGCCATGGCCAGGTAATGGCCCTTGAGCCGCAGCACCGGAATACCGATGATATACGCGGTGAAGGCGCTCGCCGCCACCGCGGCGATGAGCGACAGCCAGGGCGAAACGTACAGAATATCGCTGCCCCAGGAATTGGTTCCGGCGACGGTCATTCCCGCTCCGGTGAGCAATTTAACAAATGCGCCATTTTTATACGGCAGCAGATTCATGGTGGTGAGGACCGCAGCGGTATAACCGCCGATGGCGAAAAAGGCCGCATGGCCGAGCGAGATCTGCCCGGCATACCCCATGAGCAGGCAGAGGCCGATCACGACGAGCGCGTACCAACCCGCCATAATGAGCTGGGTAAGGAAATATTCGGTTCCTGTCAGTGCGGTGATAAGCTGGACCGCCGCGACCGCCATTGCAAATATCCCGAAAGGAATGCCGTTTCGCATAATCAGAATTCCCTGAGTGCACCGGTTTCGCGGCTCCCGAACAGACCGGTGGGTCTGAAAAAGAGCACGAGCAGCAGGATGGTGATGGCAATAACGTCTTTAAACGCCATGGGAAGCACGCTGACGCTGAAGGCCTCGATAATGCCCAGAATAAGCCCGGCCGCAACCGCGCCGGTGCTGTTGCCGAGGCCGCCGAGGATCGCCACGGTAAATCCCTTGATGGCGAGCGGTGTGCCGCAGTCATAGTGGGTCTGGGCGATGGGTGATACGACGCAGCCGGCCAGGGCGCCGATGGCGGCGCTGATCATGAAAGAGAAGGTCACCATGTTGCGGACATTGATACCGCACAGCGCGGCAGCGGTCCGGTTCGCGGAGCAGGCGCGCATGGACCGTCCGGTAAGGGTATACGAGAAAAACAGGTTGAGACAGATGACGATTGCGGCGCAGGTTGCTAACACCCAGAGCACCTGCGGCGAGATGTAGGCGCCGAGAAGCCTGATCGACGATATTTCGTTTCCGGTGAAGCAGGGGAGCGAGCGCACCTTTTCGTCCCAGATATGCAGGGCTGCTTCACGGATAAGAATCGAGAGCCCGATGGTGATGATGACCATCTGCAGAACGGTCGGGCTTTTGAGCCACCGTATGAATACAAAATCTATGAAAGCCCCGACGAGCGCGGTGATGGCGACGGCGCAGGCGACGGCGGCAGACAACGGCATGTAATGGCAGAGCGTAATGGCGATCATGCCGCCCAGCATCACAAATTCGCCCTGCGCGAAATTGATGATGCCGGTGGTATTGTAAATAATATTGAACCCGATGGCCACGATCGCATAGATGCCGCCTGAGGTAATGCCGGAGAAAAGGTATTGTATGATTAATGAGAAGGACATGAATTAGAGTTTAGGGGTCAAAATTAAAAAATAATTTTCTTTGGCTAAAGGCTACTGCATCAACTGTCTTTAGCAAAAAAATATTAGGTATGTTGATAATTGAAATAAGGGGCAACAAGTATCCTTGTCGCCCCTTATAATTGACAATACGACATTAAACAGACTACTTTCCGCCGTATACTGCGAACTTGCCTCCCTTGACTGTCAGCACTTCAAAAGCGTTCATATCGAGCCCGGTATGATCGGTCGCCGACATGTTGAATATTCCCGCGGTACCGACAAACCCGGTGATTTTCTCAAGCGCCTCGCGCACTTTTTCCTTCTCGATTGCCGTGGCGGTCCCAAGGGCTTTTTCGAGAAGCGCTATCGCGTCGTATGCATGGCCGCCGAAGGTGCTGACGTCCTCCTTATATTTCGTTTCATAATCTTTCTTATACTTCAGAAGCAGCGTTTTCTGCGGATTAGTCTGGGGCAGCACGTCGGCTATGAGCAGACGGCCTGCCGGGAAGATAATCCCTTCAGCCGCTTCGCCGGCTTCTTTTGCGTACCGGATATTGCCGAAACCGTGGCTCTGGAAAAGCGGTATGGTAAAGCCGAGCTGCTTCATGTTTTTAGCAAGGATGGCCTGGGCCGGTTCGATCGACCAGTTGACCACGGCCTGCACATTCGCGGCCTTGACTTTGGTCAGCACGCTCGTCAGGTCAGTCGCCTCTTTCTCATATACTTCGTTCACTACGATTTCGATGCCGGATTCGGGCGCGAGTTTCTCGAGCTGCGCCTTGCCGTCCTTGCCGAAACCGGTATTGCTGGAGGTGACGGCGATCTTGGTGATGTTCATCTTTTTCATTTCGCCGAAGATCTTTTTGATCGCATCGCTGGTTTTCTGCGGGGTCTTGAAAACATACGGCGCGAGAGGACTCACGATCGCATCGGCGGCCGCGCAGGAGATCAGGATCGTTTTCGTCTGGTCGCACAGGCTTTTCATCGCCATGGTCTCGCCGCTGGTCGAAGGGCCGATAATGGCGAACACCCGATCTTCCTCGATCAGCTGCTTGGCAAGCGAAAGGGCTTTCTGCGGGTCGCTGCCTGAGTCCTTGATGAGCAGCAGCAGTTTATGGCCTTTGATGCCGCCTCTGGCGTTGATCTCTTCGACGAGCATTTCGGCGGTCTTCTGTTCAGGCGTGCCCAGGTTCGACGCACCGCCGGTTACGGCAAAAAGGGCGCCGATTTTAATAGGATCGCCGGCCTTGAGCGGAACCTCAGGCAGGGGGGCTGCCGGGGCTACCGCTGCTTTTTTCGCAGTATCTGCCGTTTTCTTGGCAGTATCCGCAGCTCCTGCTGCGGCTCCTGCCGCGGGTTTTGCCGGCGCTGCAGCCGTTTTTGCAGACGTTTCAGCTGCTTTTACCGTTGTCGCGGTCGTTTTTTTCGCAGTATCCGCAGCTCCTGCTGCGGCTCCTGCCGCGGGTTTTGCCGTTGTCTGAGCCATGGCCGTTCCTGCGACGAAGCAGACCATGACAGCTGCGGAAAGTAAAGAGTGGAGCTTCATTAAAAACCTCCTTGGTTAAGGGTGATGGGTTTTAAATCTTCCTGATTTCATCGTCGGTCAGGAGTTTATAGCCGTGCTCGGCGAACAGGCTTACAGCCTTTTCGTTATCCTCGAACCGCAGGAACAGGATCGCCTTGTTCGAATGCTGCTCGACAAACGAATACGTGTATTCCACATTGAGGTTATGTGCGTCACAGAGCTTCATCAGATCGTAAAAAACGCCCTCTTTATCGTCAAGTTCGATCGCCAGGATGCCGCTCTCCCTGACCGTGAAACCCGCCTTTTTCAGGATCTCGTAGGCCCGGTCGGGTTTGTTGACGATCATGCGGAGAATGCCGAAGTCCGACGTGTCGGCGATGGTAAGGGCGCGGATATTGATGTGGTTGTTTTTCAGCTCTTCGGCGACCTTTGCCAGCCGGCCGGCCTTATTTTCCAGAAACACCGAAATCTGTTTGATGACCATAGTCGTTTCCTCCGTCAGTTACGACAGACACTGAACTATATTTTCCTTTTGTCAATAACCCGTTTCGACTTGCCGCCTTCGCTGCGCGTTATAGTCTTTGGTTCCACCAGCTTCACGACCGCGTGGATCAGGAGCGCTTCGCGGAGCTCTTTTTCGATCGCTTTCTCCCGCCGCTCAAGGTTCTTGATTTCGTCGGAGAAAAACTTTTCGCTCAGCTCCGCATGCACTTCGATGGTGTCAAGATTGTCGCGCCGGTCCACGTGCAGCTCGTAGTGCGGTTCCACGCCGTCGCACCGCAGCAGGACTTCTTCGATCTGCGACGGGAACACATTGACGCCGCGGATAATGAGCATGTCGTCGGTGCGTCCGAGCAGACGGTTCATGCGCACCGAAGTGCGGCCGCAGCGGCAGACCGAGCGGTCCAGAAAGGTGATGTCGCGCGTGCGGTAGCGGATGACCGGCGTTCCTTCCTTGGTTATGGTGGTAATGACGAGTTCTCCGCGTTCGCCGTCCGCGACCTGTTCGCCCGTGGCCGGGTCGATGATCTCCGGGAAGAAATGATCCTCGAAAATATGCAGCCTGTTCTGGAACTCGCATTCCGAGGAAACGCCCGGGCCGATGATTTCAGTCAATCCGTAAATATCATAAGCTTTCAGGCGGAGCTTCGCCTCGATCTCGGTGCGCATGGTGTCGCTCCACGGCTCAGCCCCGAATACGCCGGATTTGAGTTTCATGGCGGAAAGATCAAAGCCTTCTTCTTTGGCCACCTCGGCGAGATACAGGCTGTATGACGGCGTGCAGGTTAAAACCGTTGAACCGAAATCCTGCATGATTGCAAGCTGACGTTTGGTATTGCCGCCCGAAATAGGGATGACCATGGCGCCGATCCGGCGCGCTCCGTAGTGGACGCCGAGGCCCCCGGTAAAAAGGCCGTAACCATAGGCATTCTGAATGATGTCTTCGCGGGTCGCGCCGCACATGGTCAGGGTGCGGCCCATGGTTTCGGACCAGATGTCGATGTCTTTCTGCGTGTAAGCATCGACGACCGGCTTGCCGGTCGTCCCTGAGGAAGTATGTATTTCGACGATATCGTTTTTATCGACGGCAAGGAGACCATAG
>CAISVC010000326.1 GCA_903888815.1 uncultured Fibrobacterota bacterium | reverse complement strand
TCAGACCGCACCTCCCGGTAAACGCATGGGCCACGCCGGAGCGATCATTGAGGGTGGGGCTGGTACGGCAGCTGAGCACCGAGCGGGTGATTTTCGTTTGGAAAAGTAAATGTATTAACGGGCCCAAAGAAAATAGTATAGGAAAAAGATATAGAATTGGAATCCCAATAATTCCATTTATAATTAAAACTGGGAGTATATCCCGTTGCCACGATGGTAAAGCTTACCGGATCATCCTCAAGAACACTGGTGTCTTTGGGTTGCACGATGATCACGGGGCCGAGCTTTTGCACGATGAAGTGCGCGATCCTGCTTATAACTGAATCGCTGGGCAGGTTTCTCACCACGCAGACATAATAGCCGCTTTCAAAGAGATATCCGCTAAACATGAGCGTATCGGATAGAGAGTCCTTGGTTATAGGACCCCGGCAAGGTGTGTTGGTGGTGTCCAATAATACCGCCAGATCCGGCGTCGAACCTTTATACCAGCTATACGTAAAGGGGCCTGTGCCGGCCGTCACCCTGACGACCAGGCATGCCGGGGAAGCTTCCCAAACCACCGTATCCTTCGGGTATACAGGCGATATCGACGGCGCGCCTGCGGCGGCAGAGTACAGACAGAAAACAGCGCCTGCGCCGGTCATTGCCATCCGCGCCGCCTGAAGCGCCTGTAAAGCGACCATTTTTCTGATTTTAAAAAATGAAGTTCCCTTCATGGATATTTGCCCCTTCCCCAAGGAACAGGAATCAGCCGGATTTCTTTACTAACCATATAATATAACTCTCTTTCAGCGCTTTTGCTGCAACTTTCAATACCCCGTTAATGAGATAGCTGTATTTTACGTATCTACAATAAGTTATACCATATAAAAATCAGAAAACAAGCTGAATTACGCAATTTTCATACGCTGCGTACTGAATGGCCGTCTGTATCGCCGAAAAGTTCCAACGCACGCCGGAAATCCTCGGGAAACGGCGCCCGTATTCCGGTTTCTTTTTTTGAGAAGGGATGGATGAAGGATATGGCGGCCGCATGCAGCGCGTGACGGGTGAAACAGTTCAGCATGGAGGCTGCAAAAGGGCGGTCGGACGGCGGAACCTGCGGGAGCCGCTCCTTTCCGCCTCCGTAAAGGGCATCGGCCAGAACCGGAAAACCGCTGCTGCTGCAATGCACCCTGATCTGATGGGTCCGGCCGGTGTGCGGTATGAATTCCACCAGCGCTATTCCTGATCTGAAACCGAGCGTACGGTACCCGGTCTGAGAGGATTTGCCTGACCTGTCAGGAGCGCGTTTCACCGGATCTCTTCTGCTTCTCGCCAGAGGGATATCGATAACCCCGGATGCGGCAGGAGGCCTGCCGATGCAGAATCCGATATACCTTTTTCCAACGGTACGCGAAGAAAAAGCCTTCGCAAGCGCGGCATGGGCCGCATCGGTTTTGGCAACGACCAGCACTCCTGAAGTGTCTTTATCGAGCCTGTGCACGATTCCCGGCCGTTCCGCAGCAGAACCCCTCGACAGACTCCGCCCCCGGTGATACAGCAGCGCATTGACGAGCGTTCCATCCCGGTTGCCGCTCCCCGGATGAACCACGAGACCCGCCGGCTTGTTAACGGCGATGAAATAATCGTCTTCGTAAAGAACGGAAAGCGGGATGTCCTGCGGAACAAGACCGGTTTCATGGTTGACCGATGCGATATCGGCAACCCGGATGCTGTCCCCTGCCGCTACCGCGTACTTTTTTGGCACGGCCCGGCCATTGACGGAAACCGATCCGGCTGCGATGAGCTTCTGGATCCGGGAACGGGAGAGTCCGGCACAGAAGCGGCTCAGAAAGACATCAAGCCGCTGGCCTGCCGATTCGGGAGGCACAGAGAAAATTGACGTTTCTTTGGGGGAAAATACGGGTTCCGGGCAAACCGGAGTCAC
>CAISVC010000325.1 GCA_903888815.1 uncultured Fibrobacterota bacterium | reverse complement strand
GCGACCTCGTTTCCCAAGCCGCCGCAGGTGTATGAAGCGGTGAATGCCTATATGCGCACCATCGGCGCAAGCCCGGGCAGATCCGCGCACCGGCGTGCGGTGGAGGCGGGCAGGACCGTTTTCGCCGCGCGCGAACGGCTGGCCGCATTTTTCAATGCTGCCGACGCAAGCAGGATCGTTTTCACCCTTAATGCCACCGAAGCGCTGAATCTCGCCATCCTCGGCTCCGTGAAGAAGGGAGAACGGGTCATCGTTTCGTCGCTCGAACACAATTCGGTCATGCGGCCGCTCCGGTTCCTTGAAAAAAGCAGGGGTGTCAGTGTGGAAATAATTCCCTGCGATGAACGGGGCGGGTTTGATCTGTACCGCTGGGAGGCGGCGCTCAAACAGCGCGCATCGCTTGTGGTTGTCAACCACGGGTCGAACGTCATCGGCACCATTGCGCCGCTTGACGAACTCGGTGCGCTGTGCCGGAAGTACGGCGCCCGCTTTCTGGTCGATGCGGCGCAGACCGCGGGCCTTGTGCCGATCGACCTCGGACGGACTTCCGTCGATTTTCTGGCATTTTCAGGGCATAAGGGTTGTTACGGCGTTCAGGGAACCGGAGGCCTTTACATCAAGGAGGGCGCAGAAGCGGTTCCGATCAAATTCGGCGGCACCGGTTCCAACTCCGAATCGGACGAGCAGCCGCAATTCATGCCCGACCGCTATGAAAGCGGAACCCAGAACGGCCCCGGCATCGCCGCGCTCGGCGCCGGCGTCGCGTTTGTCATGGAAAAAGGAATCGGGGCACTACTGGAGCATGGGCGCAGGCTGACGGCGGCATTTCTGGACGGGCTGGCCGCTGTCCCCGGAGCGCATAGCTACGGCCCCGGGACGCCGTCGGTCATGCTTCCGACGGTTTCAATCAACTTCGATAGCATCGACAGCGGAACAATCGCCCGGCGGTTGAATGAAGAATATGACATAGCCGTACGCATCGGATTACACTGCGCACCTCTGGCCCACCGAACCATAAAAACCTTCCCGAACGGAACCGTCAGAATTTCTTTCGGATGCTTCAATACCGAAGAGGATGTCACCGCTTGTTGCAGTGCCCTCTGCCGGATAAGCAAACATACGTAGCGGCAGACGGGAGCAGGGGACCGGCAAAAAAAATCTCCCGCGCGCAGCTCGCGCTCTCGGGAGACTTGTTGTTTTCAGCAGAACTATTTCTTTTTCGCAGCGGTTTTCGTTTTCTTGACCGGCGCCGGTTTTTCGAGGCCCTTTGCCAGTGCTGTTGCTTTCACCTGCGCATCGGCAGCTTTCTCTCTCGCCACCAGGAGGTTGTCCGCACTCAGCGCCTCATTCGCGCTCTTTAGCACAGCCTTCACCGAATCAAGCTCGGCAGCCATGCTGCCCGTGTTTTTCTTTTTCTTGGCAGCGTCTTTGAGCAGCGCGGCCACGGTGTCGGCAAGCGCTTTCGTATGACTGATCATGACGGCCGTTTCGGCACGTATCTGGGTCTTGGCCCCTTCAACCGCAGCCTGAGCGCTCTGCGCCGCGCTTGTTGCGCTCTTGAGCGTTTCTATTATTTTATTATACTTCCTCATGAACGGAAATTTTCTGTTTTCCTGGGAGAGTTCTTTCATGGCGAGATCGAACGAAACCTCGGCCGCTTTGTACTTATAACTTGCGTAGGTTTCGGCACCCGCCTTCTGAGCCTCTTCCAATGCTTTTTTGGCTTCATGGATCGACTGATTCGGGACTTGTGCGCACCCCACTAAAAAAGCCGTTGCCGCAGAACCGACAAGGAGAGCAAGCAATCGCGACCTCATAAAAAACTCCTTTGAAAAGGGTTGGAAGTTGTATTGGAAAACCGCTGTATCCGTTCACAGCGTAAAGTTCTCATTCGCACAAAAACTATTTTTCGACGGCATGGCATAAAAGGCGAGAAGAAATTACATTATGCCTGAAACGGCATCAAATTCACTTTCGTCATTTAACTGCGTTATGAAAGTTCCTTCCGAACGTTTACTTTTTATCCGGCTCGGCAAAGCGGATTTCGAACAGGTCCGCTCCGTTGAAACCGCGGGTTGTAATGACCCCTGGACCGACACCATGCTGAAAGATGAGCTTTCCCATGCCAATGCCTTTCACCGGGGCGTCAGCGTGTCTGCCGCCGGCGGGCTCTGCGCCTATATCCTCTGCAGACTGCAGATCGGCGAGCTGCATATTTACCGCCTCTGCACGCACCCGGCGCAAAGGCGGCAGGGGTATGCGGAGGCGCTCCTTTCACATGCGCTTGCCGCCGCGCGGTCCATGGGTGCGGCAAGGGCGTTTCTGGAGGTCGGGGCATCGAATACCGCGGCGGTCATTCTGTACCGGCGAGCCGGTTTTTCGGTGGATGCCGGGAGAAAAAAATATTACCCGGATGGCGACGACGCCCTGGTCATGAGCCGGCAATTGTAACGGCACGCGCCGGAAGCGGGCTCTACACGGGAATTTCCGTTTTTTACGATAGGCCGGATTCTCCCGGAATTATTTTATTAACTGCATTTTCACGATACTTCCTGAATTTTCGCGAGAGAGGAGTACTAAAGCAATGCGTCAAAAAAAAATTTGTATCGTCACGTGTATTTCAATTATCTGCCTGGGGTTTTCCCTTTCCTCCGGGGCGGCGAGCTCAACAAAAGCGGGTTTCAACATAGGCCTGGTAGTGCCGGAGGGACATCTCAACGTGACCATCGGCGGCGGCGGTCTCATGGATTTCGGTTTCGACCTGGGGCAGTACGGCTCGATCCATGTCCAGCCCACGGTTGAATTGTGGTATGCTTCGGGCGACCGGATTTATGCGAATTATAATCGGAACTATTTTATCAAGACGTCAGTTTTTGAACTGTCAATTAATCCGCTCGGCCGCTACTATTTCCCGGTTCCGTCATCCTCGCCGGTCCAGCCGTTTGCCGGAATGGGATTCGCTTTTTCGGTCGATTTTGCCCATATCGAACAGAGTTATCCCAACGTGCAGCCTGATTACCATGACAATAATTCAGACCTCGGTTTTTGCCTTACCGGCGGCATTGATTTCAACATCGGCCGGAACAAGGCATTTGTTGAACTGCGGGAGAAAATGGGCGATATCGATGTTTTCAAGATGCTGTTCGGTATGATGTTTCCGCTCGGCGGTTCGTTCTGAGGTAAAGGACGGTCAGGTGAAATTCGTCGGTCCGCACGTTTCTATCGCCGGCGGCGTCCAGAATGCGCCGCTGAACGCCGCTGCGCTCGGCGCCACCGGTTTCGGGCTCTTTACGAAAAATCAACGTCAGTGGTCGTCTTCCCCGTATTCCGCCGCCGCCGCAGGCGACTTTAAAAAGAACCTTCATGACAACGGCTACGCGGCGAAACAGGTTCTCGCCCATGACGGCTACCTCATCAACCTCGGCAGCCCGGACCCGGCGGCATTTACAAAATCATATGCTGCATTCGTTGACGAGCTGCAACGGTGCGGCCGGCTCGGCCTGACCCTTCTGAATATTCATCCCGGCAGTCACCTCAAGCTCATTTCGGAAGAGGCCTGCATGGAGCAAATCGCCGATGCCGTCAACCGGGCGCACCGCGAAACCGAGGGCGTGACCGTGGTGTTCGAAAACACGGCGGGCCAGGGGACGAATGTGGGCTATTCGTTCGAGCAGCTCGCTTTTCTGATCGGGCATGTTTCTGATAAGTCAAGAATCGGCTTCTGCTTTGATACCTGTCACGCCTTTGCCGCCGGCTACGACCTGCGCACAAAAAAAACATACGGGGCTGCCATGCAGTCGCTCGAAAAGGCGGTTGGGTTCAGGTATCTGCGCGGCGCGCACCTGAACGACGCCATGTCCGGGCTCGGCAGCAGGCTTGACAGGCACGAGAACATCGGCAGGGGGACGCTGGGGCTTGCAACATTCAGGATGATCATGCGCGACGACCGGTTCGAGGAAATTCCGCTGGTGCTTGAGACCATTGACGAAAGTCTGTGGCCCGGGGAAGTTGCGATGCTCAAGGACATGGCGAAACAGTAATTTTGCATTTGTGGTCGCTCCCCCTTATATATTATAGCATAGTCGCCCGGAAGGGGGAGAATGGTATGCCGGGCTGGAAGCAGGGGCGCGGGCCGGCTTTTAAAAACCGAAACGCAGGATTTTTATTTTGTTATGTGCTGCCATTTCCTCTTCACACCTTAACGAAAGGGGTTTTCGATGAACAAGGGTGAACTCATCGTCGCCGTCGCCAAGGAGATTGGCGTAAGTAAAGCAATGGCCGAAAGGGCCGTCAACGCCGTTCTCGGCAACATCAAGAAGGGCGTCAAGAAGGGCGTCAATATCATCGGTTTCGGCTCGTTTACGGTCGGGAGCCGTAAAGCCCGTACCGGCCGCAACCCGCGCACCGGTGCGGCGATTAAAATCAAAGCATCAAGGACCGTCCGTTTCAAGGCCGGTAAAGCGTTCAAGAAAAGCGTGCAGTAACGTTTTTACACAGAGGGTTAAAAATCATAAAGCCCGGCGGGACATCCCCGCCGGGCTTTTTTTCATGAGAACATTCCGGCGGTTCGGTAAAAAAAAGCCGTTGTGCGAATGGCCCGGCGCTTACCTGAGCTGTTCAATAATACGCGCAGGACAGGTGTTCCGGGGGATAAGTTCCATGGCTTTCTGATATGCAGACAACAGATTCGTCCGCAGATACTCTTTTTCTTCGCTTCCGGCGGCTTGCAGATAACCGAGGTAAAAGAAGTGTCCGAGCAGGAGAAACTGGTTTCCTGCGAACATGCGGTCGAGCTGCTGTTTAAGGGTATCCCGCGCACCATCAGGGACATTTTTTACATAGGGCAGGGGGTCTTGCATGTACTTGCTCAGTTCAAGGATCATTGCCGTTTTTGTCCGCTCCTGGGAGGTTTCCGCCAGGTTATAGAATTCCACCACCGGCCGATCGTCGGTATTCAGCGCATCGCCGTCGTCAACCATGCGGCGGAGATTTCCTTCGGTCATGGCCAGCTCCGCGATGAACTCATACGGTGTATCGAAGCTGCAGTCCCCGATCCGTTTCAGGTCGGCGGTGATGTCGCTTCGCGCAAGGGCGGCGGCGACGGCCTGATAGTCGACCGTCACCTCCTCCATTGAGCCGATCAGGTGCGGGTGACAGACCGACATCTCGGTCTGCGGCATCTGCCACAGTGAGACGTGCGGATACACGGCGAGAAATGACCGCACGACCGTTTTGAAATCACGCATCGAACGCATGTGGAGCGGCAGCCACACGCACTGGATGCCGCCGGGCGAAAGCCGTTTTTGACAGTCGGCGAAAAACTCCCTGGTGTAGAGCGCCGCGCTTCCCTGGTTGGTCTGCGGGTGAATGGGCCCGGAGTAGATGATATCGTACCGCTTGCCGGTCATGCGCACATAGTTTCTGCCGTCCTGTATGATGAGATTGAGTCTGGGGTTATCAAGGACATCGCGGTTCATCGCTTTAAAATAGCGCCGCGCCGGCTCCACGACGCCGCCGCAGATTTCTACTACGTCAAGCTGCCGGATGTTGTTATAAAGGAGCATTGATCCTGACGTGCCGCCCGCCCCGAACGCGATGAAGAGGGCGCTCGCCGCATCGGGCTTGAGGAGCGACATGAGGTGCGCCGGATAGATATGGGAATGAAGATCGAATTCGCCGGTAGAGGCAACCTGCACGCCGTCGATGCACATCTCCCTGCCGTAATGCGCGCTCTCCTTCACGATGACCCCGCCGCTCGCGTGTTCCCTGAAGTACAGCAGGCGCTCGTCCTGCCGGAGAGGATCGGACCGCAGCGTTTTATCCAGAAGCGTTCCGAAGTCGGTCTTGACGACCAGGGGAAGGACGAGGATTGCCGCGCTTAGGGCGCAGCACTTGACAATAAGTGATTTTCCCGTGCGCCCGGGCGAAGCGACGAGAACAAGCACGCTGGCGATAAGGTACAGCACCCCCATGGCGATGATGGAAGGAAAGAGTCCGGCTGCCGGAATCAGGAAGAACCCCATGAGGAGAGCGCCGAATATTGCGCCCAGCGTATTGACCGCATACACCGATCCCACGCCCCTGGCGGGATTTGTCCCGGTTCCGGTGAAAACCTTCACGAACAGCGGGAAGGCGATGCCCATGAGCGCGGCGGGAATGAACATCACGAATGAAGGCACGATGAACCGGTGCAGCTCGAACACATACTGAAGCGCGGAAATGGCCGCCTCCCGCTGCGCGGCCGGAATCGCGGCGGCTGCCGGTGTCAGTATCCCGGAAAGAAATCCCTGGATTGATTTGTTGAAATCATACGACAGGCAGATCGCATCGGTTGAAAGCGCCACCGAGACACTTAGCAGCGCCAGTACCCAGTACAGCAGATCGGTTTTTACCGCCGCATTTCCGGCTGCGCGGGAAGCGATCAGGCTTCCGATGCCGATTCCGGCCAGCACTACGGCCAGCATGTGCGCAAAGGCGTACGAGTCGGTGCCGATCACCCAGACCAGCGCCCGCATCCAGGCCACCTCCATGCCGAGCGCCGCGAAACCGGCCATGGAACAGGCAACGAGCACCAGTGCGCCGCCGGCCCTGCCGTTTGCTTTGCCCGGAACATCGACTGCCGCCTGTCCGCCGCGCTCCGGCAGGGCCGCCCGCCGTGAAAGAACAAATGCGGCCGCCGCCACCAGGAGATTGACAAGCGCGGCAACGAGCGACGTGCGCAAAAGGCCGAGCCTGCCGATAAGGAGAAATCCGGTCAGAAAGCAGCCGGCGAACGCGCCGAGGGTATTGATCCCGTAGAGCAGGGCGATGGTGCGGTCGTGCTCATGACGGACGCCGGTGGCGTACCCGGCAATGACCGGGAGAGACGCTCCCATGAACGTGCAGGGCACGAGCACCATGGCGAATGAAATGAAAAAGCGGATAAGCGTCAGGATGCCGAACGAGGGATGAAACTGCCGGAAAATGAGACCGTAAGCGCCGTCCACCGCATGGAGAGCAAACGGCATGAGGGTGCCTGAAATGCCGACGAAGAGTTCCAGAAAAGCGTAGAACCGGAGGCCGTTTTTTATCCGTACGGAATACCTTCCTGCAGCAAAGCTCCCGATCATGAGCCCGGCCATGAACGCGGCAAGAACAGTGCTGGACGCGTACACCGTATTTCCGAAGACGAGGCCGAACATGCGCGCCCAGAGCACCTGATAGACCAGGCCGCAGGCGCCGCTCAGAAGGAAGAGCGAATAGAGCCATCCCAGGCCCTGAGAAGAGGAATCAGCTGTCTTCATAAGAATAGCGGTTCGGGGTACATGAGCAAAATATCGTTTAAAAATAAGTACTCAGGCAGGATAAAACAAGAGACCGGAGCTATGTTTCCGCATGCTGAAGAATTTTAAAAAAGTGGTTTTCAGCGGAAAAAGTGTTATCTTATTATGCTACAGGGGTAAAAGGTGGACTTTACCTGAAAATTTAAGAAAGAGGAGGATTTAGCTGGTAAGGGTTCTCAGATGGAGGTTGATGCAAAAGAATCGCTAAACATGATTAGTCGGATAAAAAACGCGACTTAAACAAAAGGGGTATATTATGGAAAAAAAGCTCAGGTCTAAGGAAGCAAGAAACCGTTTCCTGACAGGCCTTTTAAGTGCGACCGTATTAATGTCAATGTATGTTTTTGCCGTAAATGCAAATGCGCAGACAGATCCCGGTCTGGTGATTTACGCCGCTCCTTCCGGCGCGCCCCAGAATACCAATTATAAGGTTCAAGTACGGAAAGAAAACGGAACGTGGCAGACTTTGTTTTGCTACAGGACGGAAGTTGGGTCGCGGCTTGTTAGCCCCGCCGGGCAAACTTCCTATGCATATTTTGATGCGGATTTTTCGAGCAGGATTGAAGTGAAAATCATTAAAAACAGCGGGACAGTCAGCAGTGTAAAGATACGGCCTCTTTCGTATGGAATAACGTTTACCAGAAGCGGCGATACGGTTTCGTTCTTTTTAGACAAACCACGAAAGCTGTCGATTGAATTTAACGGAGATATTTATAATAATGTTCACCTTTTCGCTAATCCACCAGAAGTCAATCCGCCTAAACAGGGGGATGCGGGCGTGACCTATTATGGCCCGGGCATCACCAACGCAGGCGCCATAACCTTATCGAGCAATCAGACACTATACATAGCCGGTGGAGCAATCGTTCAGGGGAATATCTCGGTAAGTAATGCCACGAACGTAAAGATCTTGGGCAGAGGGATATTGCAAAGTTCAAGCGGGTCAAATATGATCAGAGTCTCTAACTCAAGTAATGTTACTATTGATGGGATATTTATTATTGGTTCAACGAACTGGACAGTTGTTCCGCAGGATTGCGATCATGTGACAATTAATAACATTAAATTAATCAGTGAAGTTATTTATTCCGACGGCATTGACCCGGTAGGATGCCAATACCTGACGATAAACGACGTGTTTATAAGGAATGGCGACGATTGCATGTCGATTAAATGCAGCGGCGCAGAGGCAAACAATGATATTACGGTAAAAAACACTATATTTTGGGGCGATGGCGCACATGCCGTTTTATTCGGGCCCGAAGGCAATGGCAGCACAACGCAGAGGGTCACGTACGATAGTATCGAGGTCCTGGAGGTCAATTGTCCGGCGGGCGCGGAATGGTGGGGTGTCGTAGGCATCACCAACAGCGACGGTGTGACCATGCGGGATTTAACGTTTAAAAATTTCAATATCGATAATTTTACGCTCAGTGAATTGTTTAATATAAGGATCGATGCCAACCAATATGCTCCAACTCCCGGCGCTTGCGTAAAGAACATCAGGTACATTAATTGGTCGTATACCGGGCCTAATACAAATACCAACCTTATCAAGGGATATGATGCCACCCGCTTTGTTGACAGTGTGTATTTCGAAAACCTGCGGATTAACGGGCAGCTCATTTTGAGTGCTGCCCAGGCAAAATGTGACATACAGCCATTTGCGTATCACATCTTTTTTACCGCCGGCTCAGCCGCGGCCGTTGTGCCGTCGGCGGCAGGGCAGAATGCGGTGATGGACGGCGTGAAGATCTGCCAGTTACAAAACAGTATTGTTTCCATTTCAGTGCCATATACATCCGCCTATGAACTGCGGATTATGCGCATGGATGGAAAAATTGTTAAAACGATTACAGCAGGCAAGGCGGCCACCTATAATTTCTCCAGGAACGAGCTAAGGCCCGGAGTCTATATTGTAAATGTTGCCGGCAACAGGGAAACCGTTTCAACTGATAGGTAATTTGATTTTTCGGGAGCGGGTGGGTGTATATATAGTATCTAAAAGGGACGGTGAAATGTCTATTTAATTCACGCCACGTAAACCACGATTAGTAATACAAACGGCAAAATTATTCTAAAACTCCGCATTCCCCGGATACCGGGGAATAGCAGGAACGCTGATGGCGGCAACCGTCCCGGAATACGGAATATGGGCGTAAGGAGATTCGCGTATGCCGCTTTTGCACCCTACTTCTCCCCTTGCTGGCCAAACTGATTGACCACCCGTTGCAGCGGATTACTCGCTGTTCGATCAAAGACAACCTTTTTGGTAACGGACTGTTTATTGCTATTTACAAAAGTTGCCATATATACCCCATACGCGCACCGGGACCGAACCGTTGATATACTTTTCATATCGGTAATCGAAAATCGCTTGACCAATTCACCGTTCAGCGTATAGAATGTTAGAACGTCCGGCAAAGATGTTTTGAAATTGTCACGGACGTTTTTCATTGATGGAATTATTGACGGCGGTTGATTTCCAGGACAACTCCGCGAACAAGCGCACCGCAGCGTCTTGACGTCGGCCCAGGCGCTTTCGATGCCCGCGCCGTTCATGATGTCGAGCGCCGCCTGCGGCCAGCCATTAGTGGTGTCGACCACCGTGTTGTTCGTCATAACGCAGTTGGTACCGGCATTCGTGTAGTTGCGCGTATCCGTGAAGTTGTCATGGATCTGATTGTCGTGGATCGTGTTTGTCCAGGCCGAATACCAGTCGGCGTTGGCGATGCGCGCATTGACATTGTGATGGATGTCGATGTAGGCACTACCCTCATCGGTATACCACGCCCTCCACATCGGCCGCTGTCCGTTGGGGATATCGTGAGCATAGTTGTGGTGCCACGTTGAGTTCGGTTGCGCGCTGAGGCTGTAGATCGCTCCGCCGTCCGCCAGTTCCTGACAATAATGGGAGAAGTCGTTGTAGGTTAGCTGGTTGTTCTGAGCGTAAGAATTAGTTCCCCAGCCCCAGCCGACCGAG